>DATMFX010000423.1:0-5311 GCA_035555995.1 Hyphomicrobiales bacterium
CGCGGCATCTTGAACGTGCCCGAACTCGGGATCCGTTCCGTTCCCGATGGCTTCGCCAACGATGGCAACCGCGAACTGCATCCTTACTCGGGAATCGGCGCCGGCAGCGGCAGCAAGAGCGTGTGGGAATGGTATGCCGAATTGAACGTGCCGATCTGGCGGTGGGATTCCGGGCAGGACCTGGGTTCCTCCTTTGCCTACCGCAGTTCCGATTATTCGCTTTCAGGCCGACAGGAAAGCTGGAAGATCGGCCTCGACGCGCAATTGCTCGATTCGCTGCGCTGGCGCATCACCAAATCCAGCGACATCCGCGAACCGAACTTTGCCGAAACCTTCCTTACCGGCACCGGCGGTGGCGCGGTTACCGATCCCTTCCGCAACAACGAAAACAGCAACGGCCTGACGGTGCTGGCAACCTCAAATCCCACGCTGAGTGCGGAAATCGCCGATACCATCACCACCGGTTTCGTCTGGCAGCCCACCTTTGCCGAGTGGATCGACGGTCTGTCGCTCTCGCTCGACTGGTACGAGATCAACCTCAAGGACGCCATCACGCCCTACGGCCCGCAGCGCATCGTGGACGATTGCTTCGCCACCGGTGCCGCCAGCGCCTGCGACCTGCTCAAACGCCTGCCGACCACGGATGGCAGCCTCGGCCCGCTCTCGCGCATCCTGAACCAGAACGTCAACGCCGCCATGGCGCAGACGCGCGGGGTGGATTTCGAAGCCGCCTATCGCTTCGAGCCGGATTTCTTTGCCGAACAGGAAGAGTCCTTCTCGCTGCGCGCGCTGGTGGGTTATCTCAGTGAAAACTCCACCACCTCCGCCGCCGGCACCACGCAGGACAGCGTGAACAGCCAGACCCGTCCGAAGGTTTCCGGCGTCATCACCGGCAACTACAGTCTCGGCGCCTGGGGCTTCATGCTGCAATCGCGGTATTACGACAGCGTGATGAACAACAACACCTGGGTGGAAGGCCGCGACATCGACGACAACTGGATCGCTTCGCAGACGATCTTCAACTCCGCCATTTCCTACCAGTATGAAATGCAGGGCGGGGCCCTCTGGCGCGCCTCGTTCAACATCACCAACCTGTTCGACAGGGACCCCTCGATCGTTGCCGGCGCCAACGGCCAAAGCATCATCGCCGGCCACGACAGCCTGGGGCGCCGCTATCAGGTGAGTTTGAATCTGGACTTCTAGTTCACCAACTTCAGGCGCAGAAATAACAACGGCGGGTAATTACCCGCCGTTTTTTCATATCACGATCCAACGCTCGTCACACTTCCGCCCAGCGCCGCAGCAGGTTGTGGTAGACGCCGGTGAGCGATACCACTTGCGGGTTGTCGCCCAGTTCCTGGCGCAGCTGGATGATGTTCATGTCGAGATCGAACAGCAGGGTGCGCTTGCCGTCGTCGCGGATCAGGCTCTGGATCCAGAAGAACGAGGCCACGCGCACGCCGCGGGTGATGGGCGTGACGCGGTGCAGGCTGGTGGAGGGATAAAGCACCATGTCGCCGGCCGCCAGCTTTACCTGGTGCACGCCGTAGGTATCGTCGATCACCAGTTCGCCACCGTCGTACTCCTCGGGCTGCGACAGGAACAGCGTGGCCGACAGGTCGGTGCGGATGCGCTGGCCGGTGGTGCGTGAATCGCGGATGGCATTGTCCACGTGGTTGCCGAAGCTCTGCTCGGTGCCGTAGCGGTTGAACAGCGGCGGAAAGATCCGTGCCGGCAGCGCTGCGGCGTTGAACAGCGGACTCTGGCGCAGCGCGGCCAGGATGGTGTCGCCCATCTGGCGCGCCAGCGGCGAATCCTCCGGTATCTGCTCGTTCTTTTTCACCTGCGTGGATTGAAACCCCGCGGTTACCGCGCCATCCACCCACTCGCCGGTATCCAACGCCTGGCGAAAGCGGGCCACCTGGTCCGCGCTCAGCACTTCGGGTATCTGAATCAGCATTCACCGCTCCTCATCGATCGGTTCAAGGAAAATGCCTCTTTTTATCAAAAAAAACACCGTGCCGGCCAGAAGCCGACACGGTGTCTGGGTCCTGCCTTCTACTTACAGTGCGTAGCCGAAGCTAAGGATCACCGAACGAGCCGGCCCGATGGAGGCATAGTGCGCCGAGTAGGGACGGGTGAAGTAGTCTTCGTTCGTGGCATTCTGCACGTTGAGCTGGAAGCCCATCTTCTCGCTCGCCTGCCAGGAAGCCATCAGATCCACCGTGGTGTAGGAGGGGATCCACACGGTGTTGGCCGCGTTGCCGTAACGTTTGTCGACGTAGTTCACGCCACCGCCGATCGACAGGTTGGACAGCACGTCATAGCTGGTCCACAGGTTGAAGCTGTTTTCCGGGGTGTTGGGGAACACGTGGCCCTGGTCGTTGGCAATCGGGCCGTCATCGACGATTTCGCTGTCGAGGTAGGTGTAGCCCGCCATCACATTCCACTGTTGGGTAACCTGGCCGTTGATCGAGAGCTCGATACCACGCACTTCCTGCTCGCCGACGTTCTGCTGCGGCGCGCCGGAACCGGGCTCGACCGCCACGCGGGCGTTTTCCTTGGTGGTCTGGAACAGCGAGGACTGCAGGTTCAGACGACCGCCGGCAAAAGCCCACTTGGTGCCAAGCTCATAGCTGCGGTTGCGTTCCGGATCCAGATCGGCGTTGACCGCGGAGAGGTTCTCGGTGCCATCGCCCAGGGTGTTGCCCGAGGGGTTGGACGAGGTGCCGGTGGAGATATAGATGCTGCCGTTGTCCGCCGGCTTGAACACCAATCCCAACTGATGATTCCAGAAACTGCTGTCGTTGCTGATCGTCACGGCCGGGCTACCGGAGGTCTGGGTGGTCTCGTAGTCGTCGAAACGCACGCCCAGGTTCAACTGCCAGCGTTCGGAAAAACTTACCGTATCGAAGAAATAGGCCGATTTCGTATCCGTTTCCGCCACCGTGCCCGACGCCGCCGGCGTGATGGTGCCGACCCAGGGATCATGGGGATTAGGATTGGCCAGGCTGGTGCAGTTGTAGTTGGACGCGGCACCGATGGCGCCGGGCGCGCTGCACGAGTTGGCGGCTGGGGGATTGCCGGCGGCCGCCCCGAAGGGGTTGGTGCTGGTCACGGTGTAGCCGCGGTTATGCATCTCTTCCTTGCTGAACTCCAGGCCGGTCGAGAAGCTGTGTTCCATGCCGCCCAGTTCGAATACGCCGCGCAGGTTGCTCTGGTTGGCCTTGGTCTCGGTTTCCGAGTTGCGGTTCTTGGTATTGCGCAGCACTGTACCGTAGTACACGTTGCCGCGGCCGTCGTCGGGGTTGGTGACGACGTAGTCGTTGCTGCTTTCGCCGAAACGCGTGGTGTTGGTGAAACGCAGGTTATCGCTGAAATCGTGTTCGAAGGTCACGGTGCCGATGTCGGAGCCGGTTTTCTGGAAGTCACGGTTCAAGAGACCATAGAAATTATCGCGGTTCACGTAGACCGGTTCGCCCGATGCGCTGGTGTTGGTGGTATTGCGGGAATAGGGAATGCTGTAGTCCGGCATGTCGTCGGTGCGGAAATAGTAATAATCCAGACCGAAGCGGGTCGCAGTGCCCAGGCCGAAGGCCAGCGACGGCGCCACGCCCTTGTGTTCGAAGAACACGGAATCGCGGCCCGGAACGTCGCCATCGTTGTACATCACGTTCAGGCGCGCGGCGGTGGTGGTGCCGAGCTGTTTGTTGCCATCCACGGAGATGCGCTTGAAATCTTCATTGCCCGCGCCAAGGCGCATGGACAGCGAGTCCTCCAGACGGGGGCGCTTGGTGGCAAGGTTCACCGCGCCGCCCGCGGAACCACGGCCGCCGTACGCCGAGCTCGGGCCCATCAACACTTCCACCTGCTCCAGCGCGAACACGTCGCGGCTCTGGGAACCGGCGTCACGCACGCCGTCGACGAAAACGTCAGCGCCGGCATCGAAACCACGGATCTTCAGGTTGTCGCCGGCGGGCTGACCGCCCTCACCCGCGTTGAAGCTGATGCCCGGCACCGATTTCAGCGCGTCCACCAGCGAGTTCACGCCGCGTTCTTCCAGCAGGCTGGCGGGCAATATCGAGACGGATTTCGGCGTATCCAGGATCGGCGCCGTCATTTTCGAGTTGATGCTGCGGTTTTCCAGCGCGCGGCCTTCGATGTTGATTTCCTCGATGCTCTGCTGCGCCTGCACCGTGGACACCAAGCTGCCGGCAACCGCCAGCGCCAGGGTGGATTTGACCAGAAGGGAAGAACGGCCAAAGCCCGCCGACAAGGCGTGGGCGGCCAGGGACTGTTTGGTATGTGTCATACAGGTTTCCTACGGGTTGGTGTTGATGAGTAGATGAAAAACTTATCGTTATTATGAAGTTACGCAGCGCATGCCACTAAAAAGGAGGAAGAGATTCGCACGGGCATGCCAAATGGAAAAAAAGAATAGGTAAGAGTGAGTCTCAAACAATTTGGAGAATGATAATCATTTTTATTAGTAGAGTATAGTCCCCTCTTGTTCGACTCCTCATCGCCAGAGAAACTTGGCGTCCGGCAATGACTTGCCCATTTCACCGGTCGTCGGCATAACGGAATTCACAACAAGCAACAAACCACTACTTCCCGGAGGGAAATCATGCGCAACCATCACAAGCTTCTTGGCGGCATCGTACTGGCCGGGCTGCTGGCCACCTCGGCCAGCGCCCAGTTGCAAACCGGCCCCATGTCGTTCTTCATCACCAGCGTCGGCTCCGGTGACGGCGGCAACCTGGGCGGCCTGGAGGGCGCGGACGCCATCTGCCACGCCCGTGCCGAAACCGTCGGCGCCGGCGACCACACCTGGCGCGCCTATCTCAGCACCCAGGGCCCCAATGCCGTCAACGCCCGCGACCGCATCGGTTCCGGCCCCTGGTACAACGCCCACGGCACGCAGATCGCGCCCAACGTGGACGCCCTGCACAGCATCAACAACCGGCTTTCCTTCCTGAACGGGCTGGACGAGAACGGCCGCTTCATCCCCGCCGCCGGCTTCAGCCCCAACCGCCACGACATCCTCACCGGCTCGCAGGTGGACGGCACCGCCTATCCGGAAGGCGACGACATGACGTGCAACAACTGGACCAGCAACAGCGACGACAACAAAGCCCGCCTTGGCCACTTCGACTTCGCCAACTGGAACTCCACCCACGACTCGCGCGGCTGCAGCGGCCCATCACTGGTCGCCACCGGCGGCGACGGCCTGCTGTACTGCTTCGCCGCGGACTGATCCTGCCCTGGTCCCCAGCGGCCCGGCAGATCTGCCGGGCCGCACCCCTTATAT
>DATMFX010000424.1:0-3695 GCA_035555995.1 Hyphomicrobiales bacterium
CCTGCTGCTGGACGACGCCGACACGCTCGACGACGACACGCTGCTGGCCACGTGGCTGCTGCGCGATGTCACCGACAACGGCCGCTCGCTGCTCAGCCTGGTGCTGTGCGGCACTCCCGCACTCAATGCGCGGCTCACCGCGCCCGTCTATTCACCGCTGGTGCAACGGCTATCGCTCAGCTACGCGCTCGAGCCGCTGTCGCTGCGCCAATTGCGGGAATTCGTGCCGGGCGCCATGGCCACCCTGCAACTGCAGCCGCCGCTGCCCGAGGCGGCGGAGCTGGCACAACTGCACGCCACCACAGCCGGCTATCCCGCCGCCGTGATCGAGGCGCTGCAACAGCGCATTCCCCCTCCCCCGCGCCCGCCCCGGCTTGCGGTGGAGGAACCGGCCATTGCGCCGCCACGCCTGCGCCAGGTGCGGCAGCGCAGCACCAAAACCACGTCGCTGCTCCTGCCCGTGCTGGCCATGCTGTTTGGCAGCCTGTTGCTTGCGGTGAGCGCCTACGGTTTCTGGCTGGATACGCAGCCGGTGCGCAACAGCGGCGACAGCGCGGTGTCCAGTACGCTACCCGCCAGCCCCGCAGTGCCGCGCACGCCATTGCCGGCCACCCGCCCAGCCACCATTGCGATCGCGCCGGGCGCGCCGTTGGCACCGCTGGTGCGTGCTCCGCTGGCGCTGCCTCCACTGCCGGACACGCCGCACGCGGAACTGCCGGCACAGCCGCAGGGATATCTGCCCACCCAGGCGGAACTGCAGAGGCTGATCGATTCCTGGCTCGACGCCTGGCAGCGCGGCGATCAAGCCACCTATCTCGGCTACTACCACACCGATTTCGCGCCGTTGTACCAGGCCACGCGGGAGCTGTGGCGCAACCAAGCCGTGGCCATGCTGGCCGGGCCGAAGCCGCTCGACATTTCACGCGAAACGCTGGACATCACCGCCATCGACAGGATCGGCGTGCATGTGCAGTTCTGGATGGAATACCGCACCGCCGGCAATGCCGAGCGCCTGCTCAAGGAGCTGTACGTGGGGCGCGACCTGGACGGCCAGGTGCGGCTGCTGCAGGAATTCGAACGTGAGCCCTGAGCGCGCCGGCGCCATTTGGCGGCCGGCAGGGGCATGGTTTGAGGATAGCGGGATGCGGGTCGGGATGGCTGGCCAACCGCCAGCCGCACTAATCAACCGAGATAATAAGCCGTTCCCGCGAACAGCAGCCGCGCGGTGCGCATGATCGAGGTGCTCTTGGGCACCAGCACGGAAGGATCGTCGTCCAGCTCCACTTCCACGCCCATGGCGCCGGTGGGATGTTCCACCAGGCACATGCGGCGCTTGCCGGTGGGAATATTGGCCAGATCGTGACCCACGGCGCCCGGAATGTTGGCCGCGGTGGCCACGCTGGCGGCGGCAAGCACGCCCACCGCATCGTGCACGCGGTGCGGAATGAAGCTGCGGGTGTTGATCAGCCCGCCGTTCTTCGGCGGCGACACAATGGTCATCTTCGGCACCGTCTTGTCCTTCACGTCGCCCAGGTTCATCAGCGGACCGCAGGCCAGGCGCAGCGCTTCGATGGTTTGCTTGAGGGGCGCGTTGCCTTCCAGTTCCTGGATACTTTCATCGCCATCGAGGCCAAGATCGCGCGCGTCGATCATCACCACCGGCATGCCGTTGTCCACCATGGATACCTTCAGTCCATTCACCTCGTCGACGAAATTGCCGGTGGGGAACAGGGCGCCGCAGCTGGAGCCGGCCACGTCCACGAACTCGATCATGATCGGCGCATGCGTGCCCGGCACGCCGTCGATGGCGGCGTTGCCGGCGTACTCCACCTGGCCGCCGGGCGTCTGGATACGCTGCTTGGCGATGCTGTCGGTGTTCTCCATGTACACGGTGACCAGCGTTTCACCGTCATTGGCTTTTACCAGGCCTTTTTCGATGGCAAAGGGACCGACGCCGGCGAGGATGTTGCCGCAGTTCTGGCTGGTGGAGGTTTTGGCCTCATCGACGAACACCTGCACGAACAGATAGTCCACGTCCACGCCGGGGCGCGTGGATTTCTTGATGATGGCGACCTTGCTGGTGAGCGGATGCGCGCCGCCCACGCCGTCGATCTGGCGCTTGTCGGGCGACCCCATGATGCCGAGCAGCGCCTTGTCCAGCTCCCCGGGGTCCGTGGGCAGGTCTGCGGCCAGAAAGTAAGTGCCCTTGGACGTACCGCCGCGCATCAGCAGGCAGGGAATGGCTTTTTGCATGTTTACCTCGAATGACAGGATGATGCCCGAAGGCCGGCGGCGCCCGCCGCCGGGATCAGGCAAAGCGGTTGACATTATCCGGAACTCGCCGGGCAATGTGAATCGGCGCAAACGAACCGCCAGGTTCGCCGGTGCCAGAAAAAATCAGGGAATTTCAACTAGTTGATCGCGCGAATGCATTTGAGACTCCCTCTGGCGCTGCATATAATGACGGCCTTTTTTCAAGCCAGTGGAAGTCTTCCCCATGATGAAGCCAGTCGCAGTACGCAATATTTCCCGCGCGGAGCAATCCGTTATCGACGAACTCGGCCAGATGGGCGTGGCCACGGTGCACGAGGCCCAGGGCCGCGTGGGCCTGATGGCGCCCTACATGCGTCCGGTTTACAGCGGGGTGCGGCTGGCGGGCAGCGCGATAACCATTCTGGCGCAGCCGGGCGACAACTGGATGGTGCACGTGGCCATCGAGCTGTGCCAACCGGGCGACATCCTGGTGGTGGGCATCACCGCAGAGAGCACCGACGGCTACTTCGGCGACCTGCTGGCGCATTCCTGCATGGCGCGCGGCGTGCGCGGCCTGATCATCGACGCCGGCGTGCGCGACACCCGCGACCTCAAGGAAATGGGCTTCCCCGTGTGGTCGAAAGCCATTCATTCCAAGGGCACCGTCAAGGAAACCCTGGGCTGCGTGAACGTGCCGATCGTATGCGCCGGCGCCATCGTGAACCCCGGCGACATCATCGTGGCCGATGACGATGGCGTGTGCGTGGTGCAGCGCCAGCATGCCGTGCCCGTGCGCGACAAAGCCAAAGCGCGCGAAGAGGCCGAAGTGGCCAAGCGCGTCAAACTGCAGGCCGGCGAGCTCGGCCTGGACATCTACAAGATGCGCGAGCGCCTGGAAAAAGCCGGCCTGACGTATCTCGATTCGCTGGATGACCTGAAATAAGCGCGCCAAGTTTCCCTTTGACAATCACCAGCAGGAGATCCCGATGAAAGTATTGATGGTAGGCCATGGCGCCTTCGCCCAGAAGCACATGGACGGAATCCAGAACATCGACGGCGTGGAAGTTACCGCCATTTGCGGTCGCCGCGAGGATGCCACCCGTGAAGCTGCCGAAGCGCGCGGCATCAAGCAATGGAGCACCGACCTGGCCGAGTGCCTGAAATTCGACGTGGACGCGGTGATCATCACCTCCGCCACCCAGGTGCACGCCGCCCAGGCCATCCAGTGCCTGCAGGCCGGCAAGCACGTGCAGGTGGAAATCCCCATGGCCGATACCCTGGTCGACGCCCGCGCGATTCTCGCCGCGCAGCAGGACATGGCCGCCAAAGGCACCAAGCTGGTGGCCATGGCCGGCCACACGCGCCGTTTCAACCCGTCGCACCAGTGGGTCCACAACAAGATCAAGGCTGGCGAACTGAAGGTGCTGCAGATGGACGTGCAG
>DATMFX010000425.1:0-8557 GCA_035555995.1 Hyphomicrobiales bacterium
ACCGGCGGGCCTGGCATGCCGGTGCCTCCGAATTCGCGGGGCGGACAGCCTGCAACGACTACTCCATTGGCGTGGAGCTGGAAGGCACCGACGACGATCCCTACACCGAAGCGCAGTACCTGAGCCTGGCGGAGGTGACCAGGGCCCTGTTGCGGACTTACCCGCGGTTGGACCCGCAACGTATCGCCGGACACAACGACATTGCGCCGGGGCGCAAGACGGACCCAGGGCCGGCTTTCGACTGGACGCGCCTGCGGGCGGCGCTTCAGGATTGAGGCGGCCCGTGCATAAATGTCGGGTTTTGACTACAAGTCAGTAAGCCGTGAATTTGATGGCTTTTTCCCCGACCTGGAAAAAATAGGACAGGGTCTTTGTAGTTTTACTACATAACACCCTGTTCTCGTTGGAATTTCCCCCCCGAGTTAAGTAGAATCGGGAGCGGATGTAATTTAACTACACATTGCAACTACACCTTGCGAAGTCCCGGATCACTACGGGAATTGCAAGATTCAAGCCGAGCGCAGCGTTATGACAGACTATCTAAAAGATATCGATCCCCAGGAAACCCAGGAATGGCTGGATTCCATCGCCTCCGTGATCCGGGAACAAGGCATGGACCGGGCTCAGTTCCTGCTCAAATGTCTCAGCACCAAGGCCGATGGCGGCCAGCAAGTTTCCCCTTCCGCCCTGCACACCCCCTACCGCAACACCATTCCCGCCAACGCCGATGCCCCATTTCCGGGCGATCTGCAGATGGAACGCACCATTCGCAGCATCGTGCGCTGGAACGCGCTGGCCATGGTGATGCGTGCCGGCAAGCTGGGGCATGACCTGGGCGGCCACATTTCCACCTTCGCCTCATCCGCCACGCTGTACGACGTCGGCTACAACCACTTTTTCCACGGCCCCTCCGAGAATTCCCTTGGCGACCTGGTGTATTTCCAGGGCCACGCCTCCCCCGGCATGTATTCGCGCTCCTTCCTTGAAGGCCGCCTGAACGAGGCGCAGCTCGACAAGTTCCGCCAGGAAGTCGACGGCAATGGCCTGTCGTCCTATCCCCATCCCTGGCTGATGCCCGATTACTGGCAGTTCCCCACGGTGTCCATGGGCCTTGGCCCCTTGCAGGCCATCTACATGGCGCACGTGCTCAAGTATCTGGACAACCGCGGCCTGGTGCCGCTGGGCGACCGCCGCGTGTGGGCCTTCCTGGGCGACGGCGAGTGCGACGAGCCGGAAACCCTGGGCGCGCTGAGCCTCGCGGCACGCGAACACCTGGGCAACCTCACGTTCGTGATCAACTGCAACCTGCAGCGTCTGGACGGCCCGGTGCGCGGCAACGGCAAGATCATCCAGGAACTGGAAGGTATCTTCCGCGGTGCCGGCTGGAACGTGATCAAGGTGGTCTGGGGCCGTCAGTGGGATCCGCTGCTGGCCAAGGACACCGATGGTTTGCTGCAGGCGCGCATGGAGGAAACGGTGGACGGCGAGTGGCAGGCCTACCAGGCACGCGGCGGCGCCTATTTCCGCGAGCATTTCTTCGGCAAGAGCCCCGAACTGCTGAAAATGGTGGAACACCTGAGCGACGCCGAACTGGAGCATCTCGACCGCGGCGGCCACGATCCCTGCAAGGTCTACAGCGCCTATCAACAGGCGGTGGCTTCCACCGACCGGCCCACGGTGATCCTGGCCCATAGCATCAAAGGCTATTCCCTGGCTTCCGCGGCCGGCGCCAATTCCACCCACAGCGCCAAGAAGCTGGCGCTGGATGAACTCAAGGGCTTCCGCGACCGTTTCGAGATTCCGATCGACGACGACAAGATCGAAGCCGTGCCTTACTACCGCCCCGCGTCCGACAGCCCGGAAATGCAGTACCTCGAGCAGGTGCGCGCGCGCATGGGCGGTCTCTTGCCGCAGCGCCGCGTCAAGGCCGAACCGCTGAAAACGCCGGAGCTGTCGCTGTTCGAACAGCAGCTCAAGAGCACCGGCGACCGCGAAATCTCCACCACCATGGCGTTCGTGCGCATACTCACCAGCCTGGTCAAGGACAAGGAAGTGGGCTCCCGCATCGTACCGATCGTGCCCGACGAAGCGCGCACCTTCGGCATGGAAGGCCTGTTCCGCCAGATCGGCATCTATTCGGCCAACGGCCAGCTCTACGACCCCGCCGATTCCGGCCAGGTGATGTACTACCGCGAGGACGTCAAGGGCCAGTTGCTGGAAGAAGGCATCAACGAAGCCGGCGCCATGGCGTCCTGGCTGTCCGCCGCCACCTCGTACAGCGTCAGCAACTACCCGCTGATTCCGTTCTACATCTACTACTCGATGTTCGGTTTCCAGCGCGTGGGCGACCTGTGCTGGGCGGCGGGCGACCTGCGCGCGCGCGGCTTCCTGCTCGGCGCCACCGCCGGCCGCACCACGCTCAACGGCGAAGGCCTGCAGCATGAGGACGGCCACAGCCACCTGGCGGCAGCCACCATCCCCAACTGCATCAGCTACGATCCCACCTACTCGTTCGAACTGGCGGTGATCATGCAGGACGGCATGCGCCGCATGTACGCCAACGACGAGAACGTGTGGTACTACCTCACGCTGATGAACGAAAACTACGCCCACCCGGAAATGCCGAAAGGCAGCGAAGCCGGGATCCTCAAGGGCATGTACCTGCTCGAGGATGGCGAGGACAAGGCCAACAAGGTGGGCGGCGCCAAGAACAAACTGCGTGTGCGGCTGCTTGGCAGTGGTACCATCCTGCGCGAAGTGCGCGAGGCCGCCGCGATCCTGCGCAAGGATTTCGGCGTCAACGTGGACGTGTACAGCGCCACCAGCATGAACGAGCTGGCGCGCGATGGACAGGCGGCGGACCGCTGGAACATGCTTCATCCGCAGGACAAGCCCAAGGTTGCCTACGTGACCGAACTGCTGGCTGCCCGCGAGGGGCCGGTGGTGGCCACCACCGACTATATGAAGCTGTATTCCGAACAGATCCGTGCCTTCGTGCCGGCGCCCTACAAGGTATTGGGCACCGATGGCTTCGGTCGCAGCGACAGCCGTGAGAAACTGCGTCACTTCTTCGAGGTGAACCGCCACTACGTGGTGGTTGCCGCCTTGAACGAGTTGGCCAAACAGGGGCAGATCAAGGCATCCGTGGTCAGCGATGCCATCAAGTCCTTCGGACTGGACCCTGAAAAAGCCAACCCGGTGCTGGTGTAAACCGGTCATCCACAAACAGACAATGCAGGAGTAAGACACGTGGCAGTGGAAAAAATTCTGGTTCCTGATCTGGGAACGGATGACGCGGTGGAGGTCATCGAGATTCTGGTGAAGGCGGGGGACACCATTGGCGAAAACGATTCCCTGGTGGTGCTGGAAAGCGACAAGGCCGCCATGGAAATTCCCGCTACCAAGGGTGGCGTGGTCAAGGAAGTGCTGGTGAAGGAAGGCTCGCAGGTGAAAACCGGCTCCGACCTGCTGATGCTTGAAATCGCCGGTGATGCGGCCGCCAAGAAGGACGCTTCCCCAGCCAAGGAAGCGCCCGCGGCCAAAAAAGCCGAGCCATCCGCCGCCAAGGCAACCGCCGCACCTGAACCGGCGCCAAAACAGACCGCTTCCGTGCAGCCAATCGCCGTGCCCGACCTGGGTGGCGCCGAGAACGTGGATGTGATCGACATCCTGGTCAAGGTGGGCGACGTGGTGAACGAGGAAGACGGCCTCATCACCCTCGAAACCGACAAGGCCTCCATGGAAGTGCCCGCGCCGGTGGCGGGCAAGATCGTCGCCGTCAAGGTCAAGGTGGGCGACAAGGTGTCCCAGGGCAGCGTGATCGTGGACATCGAAAGCAGCGCGCCCATTGCCACCAAAGCCGCCGAACCCGAACCGGCGCCAGAGGCCGCCAAGCCTGCCGCAGCCCCCGCCGCCAAGGAGTCCGCGCCCGCGGCAGCCAGCAACGCCCCGGTAGCCTCCAACAGTGACGTCTACGCCGGCCCCGCCGTGCGCAAATTGGCGCGCGAACTGGGCGTGGACCTGGGCCGGGTAAGCGGCACCGGACTCAAGCATCGCATCGTCAAGGAAGACCTGCACAACTTCGTCAAATCCGTGATGAAGGGTGGCGGCGCCGCGGGCGCCGGCGTGCCGGCGGTGGAAGACATCGATTTCAGCCGCTTCGGTCCGGTCGAAGAAGTGGAAATGAGCAAGCTGCACCGGGTGACCGCGCAGAACATGATCAAGTGCTGGCTCAACGTGCCGCACGTGACCCAGTTCGATGAAGCCGACATCACCGATCTGGAAAGCTTCCGCTCGGCGCAGAAGGCGCTGGCGGAGAAAAAGGGCATCAAGCTCACGCCGCTGCCGTTCATCGTCAAGGCCAGCGCCCAGGCGCTGGTGGCACACCCGCAGTTCAACGTGTCGCTGCATTCCTCCGGCACCAAGCTGATCCAGAAGAAATACGTGAACATCGGGGTGGCCGTGGCCACGCCGGCCGGTCTCATGGTGCCGGTGGTGAAGAACGCGGACAAGAAATCCATCTGGCAGATCGCCAGCGAGGTGGCGGCGCTCGGCGCCAAGGCCAAGGACCGCAAGCTCACCAAGGAAGACATGGAGGGCGCCTGCTTCACCATCTCGTCCCTGGGCAACATCGGCGGCACCGGCTTCACGCCGATCGTCAACACGCCCGAGGTGGCGATACTTGGCGTCTCGCGCGCCGCGGTCAAACCGGTGTGGAACGGCAAGGAATTCGCGCCGCGCACCCTGTTGCCGTATTCGCTGTCCTACGACCATCGCGCGGTCAACGGCGCCGATGCTGGTGCTTTCTGCACCTACCTCGGCCAGTTGTTGTCCGATATCCGTCTGATGGTGCTGTAGTTTCGCCAAAAGGAGTGTATCGATGCCTTCGTTCGACGCTGTTTCCGAAGTTGACCTGCACGAACTGACCAATGCGGTCGACCAGGCCAATCGCGAGATCGCCAACCGTTTCGATTTCAAGGGAGTCGACGCCACTTTCGCGCTCAAGGACAGCGTGATCACGCTCGATGCCCAGGTGGATTTCCAGCTGCAGCAGATGCTGGACATCCTCAAGGGCAAGCTGGTCAAGCGCAGCATCGACATCACCTGCCTCAAGGTCGAGGATCCGGTGGTGGTGGGCCAGCGCGCCACCCAGAAAGTCACCGTGATCCAGGGCATCGAGGCTGATACCGCGCGCAAGATCGTCAAGCACGTCAAGGATCTGAAGATGAAGGTGCAGATCGCCATCCAGGGCGAAAAGCTGCGCGTCACCGGCGCCAAGCGCGATGACCTGCAAAAGGTGATCGCCGAGCTGCGCGCCGGGGATTTCGGCCTGCCGCTGCAGTACGAGAACTTCCGCGACTGAGGCAAAGGCAATGCCCCGCACCGGTTTCTGAGCGGAGGCACACGGGCAAACGTTAACCGTTTGAAATCGTTAGTTGTTAACTCATAACGTTAACGTTCGGCGCGGGTGGGGTTTTGTTACCTTCGCCCGTTTTTGCCTCTATCCAACTCACTGATTTGATTGTAATTTATTTTCCTGCTTGCCGGGAACCCTGCCGTTGCCGCGCCGGCGGCGTTATGCGGCCTCCGGCCCTTGTGCTAACGGTCTGCCTGGGCCATCCGGTCTCCAAGTCTGTACAATGGTGGGCCAACGCTATTCATTCCCACCCCCCATGCAGTCGATTCCCATGTTTTTCGGCCAGTCAGGCGACACCCAGCTCACGCGGGAAGAAGAGAAGGAATTGTTGGCGCTCGTCGAGCGGATCATCGACAGTGGGGCGCTTGGCAAATCCAAGATCTACACCAGGATTCTGCGCTACCTGGCGGAGTGCCGCATTGCCACCACTCCGCCCAAGGAAACCGCGATCGCCATCGACGTGCTGGAAAAGGACGCCGATTTCGACATCTCGCGCGATTCCAGCGTGCGCGCCTACATGTACCAGCTGCGCAGCAAGCTGAACGATTATTTCCTCAACGCCGGTGCCGACGAGCGCTATCACATCGTCATCCCGAAGGGGCAGTACGGCCTCACGGTCGTGCCGCGCCGGGGCTTGGAGGAGGAAATGCTGCGGAGCGCCATGGCGGCAAGCGCCGCGCGCAAGCCGGTCGCCGCCTGGCTGGCCTGGCCGCGCGTGTCGGTGCTGGTGGCGCTGCTGGCCTGTACCGTTGCGGCGCTGGCGCTGTTGAGCGTGGACCTGCGCAATCCGCCGGAGCAGGCGGCGGAAGTCGCCGAGCGCCCGGCCGAGCCGGCGGTGGCCGATCCGCTGGCGGCCTTCGGTTTCTGGGGCAACATATTCGACGACGACCGGCCGGTGCTGATCCTGGTGGGCGATTATTATACGTTCGTCGAGCATGCCTCCGATGGCCATACGGCGCGGGTGGTGCGTGATCTGGACGTCAACTCCCGGGAAGACTTCGACCGCCTGCTTGGCACGCGGCCGGAGCTGCATTCGCGCTATTCCAGCACCAACATGAGCTACATCCCGATGGGCACGGCGGACGCGCTTGCCACGCTCACGCCGTTCCTGGATCGCCGCTCGCGCCAGGTGCAGGTAAAGATGATGTCGCAATCGACCACCGCCGACCTGGTGGACAACCACATCATCTACCTGGGACTGCTCAGCGGGCTGGGCCAGCTGCATGACCTGATGTTCGCGTCGTCCGACCTTTATATAGGCGCCACCTACGACGAGCTCTACACCATCGACACCGACATGCATTACGTGAGCAACTACAGCGTGTCCGGCGCCGACGACAGCTTTCGCGATTACGGCGTGCTGTCGGCCTTTACGGCACCGCGCGGCAACCAGTTCATCATGCTTGCCGGCATGCGCGATGCGGGGCTGGTGAACCTGGTGGAACAGGCCATTTCCCCCACGCGGTTGCAGGCGCTGAGCCATGCCCTGCAAACACCGCCGGCGCAGATGCGCGAATTCGAAGCGTTGTATGAAGTGGTCGGCATGCACAACACCAACTTCGATGCCCGCTTGTTGCACTCGCAGCTGCTGGACAGCCGGATCATCTGGGAAACCAAGCTGGCGAGCACCTTATCCGGGCCGGAATGAGTCGCTTTACCGCAAAACAACGTTATTAACCTGCTTTGCGGGCGGCCTGATTGTTGAGCAGCGCCGATTCTTGCATTGCGGTCGCGCCCGCCTCCCACCCCATTCTCTTATCCCCTTGCATTGCACATTGATTGCATAAAGCCCGCAATGCGGCTCCTGGTACTGCTGAGCGGGCATGAATGTGCAAGAACCATGCAGTTCGGCAATCCGTTAAATCGCAGCCTTTGCAATGACTTACGGGACGTTTTCACATCGGTCCCGTGCAACGGTTGGCAACGGTAAAGCCAGCCATTTCCCTTGCCGTGGCCCTTACCATGCTCCCACGGGATTGCCGACTTGTTGGCGATCGAGACAGAAATAGCCACACGGGGGAACGTAGTGATGAAGAGCATACAAGCGGTAAGCCGGCGCAAGCCGACCAAACTTGGACTCGCTCTGGCAGTGGCTGGGTTGGCCGGCACCGGTTCCGTGCTGGCGGAACCGGCGCTGCTGTCCGAGCAGGCGCTGGTGGACTCCCTGGACACCTACTGCGCCAAGTGCCACAACTTCGAGGACTTTGCCGGCGGCATGGCGCTCGAACTGCTGGACTTCTCCGACATGAGCGGTTCGATGGAAGTGGGCGAGGAAATCGTGCGCAAGCTGAGCGCCGGCGTGATGCCGCCCGCGGGCGAGACGCGGCCTGATTCGGCGCTCAACGACCGCATGGTCGCCAGCCTGGAAGCGAAGCTGGATTCCGTGTGGGCCGCCACCCCCGCTCTGGTGCCGCCTGGCGTGCACCGCCTCAACCGCGCCGAGTACGAAAACGTGGTGCGCGATCTGCTGGCGCTGGACGTGGACGCCTCCACGCTGCTGCCGGTGGACGACACCAGCTACGGTTTCGACAACATGGCCGGTTCGCTCGGCAGTTCGCCGGCGCTGATCGAGTCCTACATTTCCGCCGCGGCCAAGATCAGCCGCCTGGCGCTTGGCCACGAGCTGGCGCCCACCCAGAAGGATTACCTGGCCCCGGCCGATTATTCCCAGAACCGCCACATGGAGGGGTTGCCCTTCGGTACCCGCGGCGGCTTGCTGGTGGAACATTACTTTCCGGCCGATGGCGAATACGTGTTCAGCTGGGCGCCGATTCGCGACAACGCCGGCGGCCTGTTCGGCAGCACCACCGGCGAGGAACTGGAGCTGAGCGTCGACGGCGAGCGGGTCAAGTTGTACAGCATCGATGATGACGTGCCGCGCCGTTCCTCCGAGGACCGTATCGAACTGCGCGTGCCGGTTACCGCCGGGCTCAAGAAAGTGGCGCTGACCTTTCTCAGCAAGACCCACATTCCCAACGACGATCTCAACCAGCATTTCGAGCGCACCACGCTCACGCAGAACGTCAGCGGCTTCAAGTTTTCGCCACACGTGAACAAGCTGTCGATCGCCGGCCCGTTCGAGGCCAGCCGTCCGCAGCAAACGGCGAGCCGCGAGCGCGTGTTCTCCTGCTACCCCCAGCA
>DATMFX010000426.1:0-11552 GCA_035555995.1 Hyphomicrobiales bacterium
CGGAAGTGGAGCAAGCGGGGCCGCGCGCCGGCTGCCTACCTCTGTTCCTTACCGGGTTCGGCCACCAATCTCGTCGGCAATTCTTAATCCATCAATCAATCAATCTTAATTCGCAATTTGCCTGTTGGCGATTCAATACCAGCATCGCTACAGCCAAGAGTATTGTTCCATGCCATCCACCCCCATCTCTCTGGAAGACACCGGCACCAACCCCACCACCAATCGCCAGTTCGCCGACGTCCTCGCCGCCACCCTCCAGCGCCGCCAGTTCCTCCAAATCGGCATGGGCCTTGGTGCAGCGGTCGCAACGCGCACCTCACTGGCCGCTGCGCAACAAGCGTCCACGCTCACTTTCACGGAAGTCCCGCATGGGCTCGACGAACAGTTCACCATTCCAGCCGGCTACCACCAGCAAATCCTCCTTCGTTGGGGAGATCCCTTGTTTCCCGATGCGCCCACGTTCGATCCGCAGCACCAGAGCAAGGCCGCGCAGGAACGGCAGTTCGGCTTCAACAATGACTTCATCGGCTTCGTGCCATTGCCGCCGGGCTCGGCCAATGCCGATCATGGCCTATTGGTAGTCAATCACGAATACACCGACCCCGGCATGATGTACCCCGGCGGTCCCAATGCCGCTGAACTCGATCGCGCGTTCACCGATGTCGACATCGCCGCCCACGGCCTGAGCGTGGTGGAAATACGCCGGCGCGATGGCGTGTGGAAAGTGCAGCGCGATTCCGCCTACAACCGCCGCATCACGCCGCTGACGTCCATGCAGCTGAGCGGTCCCGCGGCAGGCAGCGCGCGTCTACGCACGCAGGATTCGCAAGATGGCATCGCGACCTTCGGCACCTACGGCAACTGCGCCGGCGGCGTGACGCCCTGGGGCACGATACTGACCGGTGAAGAAAACGTGGACGCGTATTTTTGCGGCGCCGTGACCGACAGCGAGGAAGCGGAAAACTACGCGCGCTTTGGCATGACGCTCAACGAACGTAGTTGGGGCAAGCATTATCCGCGCTGGAATCTGGCGCAGAATCCGCGTGAGCCTTTGCACGTGGGCTGGATCGTGGAAATCGATCCCTACGATCCCACTTCCGTGCCGCGCAAACGCACCGCGTTGGGCCGCTTCAAGCACGAGGGCTGCAACGTGTTCATCGATCCCGACGGCAGCGTGGTGGCCTATAGCGGCGACGACAGCCAGTTCGAATATCTCTACAAGTTCGTCAGCGCCGGCCGTTATGACCCCGCCGACCGCAATGCCAATTTCGCGTTGCTCGACGAAGGCACGCTGCATGCGGCACGCTTCGAGGACGACGGCATGCTGCACTGGCTGCCGCTGGTCCACGGTGAAGGTCCGCTGACGGACGCCAATGGCTTTCACAGCCAGGCCGACGTATTGATCGACGCGCGCAAGGCGGCGGATCTGCTTGGCGCCACGCCGATGGATCGCCCCGAGGATGTGGAGGTGAATCCGGTGACCGGCCGCGTGTTTGCCATGCTCACCAACAATACCAAGAGGACCGCCGCCCAGCTCGATGCCGCCAATCCCCGGGCGCAGAACGGTCATGGCCAGATCGTGGAATTCTGGCCCGCAAGCGGCAGGCACACCGATACGGTGTTTCGCTGGGAATTGTTTTTGCTTGCCGGTGATCCGCGAACGGAAAGCTTCACCGCCTACCATCCGGCCATCAGCGCCAACGGCTGGCTGTCCTGTCCCGACAATTGCGCCTTCGACCGGCACGGCAATCTGTGGATCGCCACCGATGGTGCCGAAGGTGCCGGCGTGGCCGATGGCGTGTGGGCGGCAGAGGTGGATGGCGAACAGCGGGCGTTGACGAAACGCTTTTTGCGCGCGCCGGTGGGGGCCGAGATGTGCGGGCCTTTCTTCACCCCGGACGACACTACGTTCTTCTGCTCGGTGCAGCATCCGGGGCAGGGTAGTTCACTGGCGGCGCCCTCCACTCGCTGGCCGGATTTCGATCCCGCGTTGCCGCCGCGTCCCGCGGTGGTGGCGATTACCCGCGAAGACGGTGGCCGGGTAGGCAGTTGAGAAGAGTGTAGGCAGTTGAGAAGAGGGTGGGCAGTTGAGAAATAGCCGATGCCGGAATAATTGACGGATCAGTCCGCCGGTGTGTCGTCGAGCTGGAAGCTTTTGAAGCGGCGATAGCAGAGCCATGACAGCAGCACGGCGGCGGTAAACCCGATGATGATCGGCATGGACGCGATCAGGAACAGGCGCTGCATGCTGATGTCCATGCCCAACAGTACCGCGCCCGCCATGGGGCCGGCGATGGCGCCGAAGCGGCCGATCGACAAGGCCATGCCCACGCCTTTGCCGCGGATGGACGTGGGGTAGAGCAGGCCGGCCGCGGCGTTGTTGCCGAATTGCGCGCCGAGGATGGTAATGCCCGCCACGCTGGAAATGCCGGCAAGCAGAACGAACGGCAGCGAACCCATGCCGAGCAGCGCGATGGCCGGCCCCGCCAGCGCAAACAGCGCCGCCACCACCATGAAGCCGAAGCGGTCCAGCAGCAGCGTGATCACCAGCCCGCCGAAAATGCCGCCCGCGTGATACATGGTGGCCACGTACGCGGCTTCCTCGGCGCCGATGCCGTATTTGTCGTAGATGAGCGGCAGTGTGTTGTTGAGAAAGAAATTGGCCAGCAGCGCCACGCAGAAGCAACACCACAAGAGCGGCGTGATCCAGGCCAGCCCGCCCTGGAACAGTTCGTTCAGCCTGCCGCCGCTTGCCTGGATGATCGGCGGATTGATGAACTCCGCCGTGTCGCTTACCACCAGGTCAGGACGCATCCGCCGCGCGGTGGCCACCAGTTCGCGCTGCCGGCCCTGCTTGGTGGCGAGCAGCTTGAGCGATTCGGGCAGGGCGAACCACAGGCCGATTGCCACCACCACCGGCAGGATGCCGCCGGCGTGGAAAATGATCTGCCAGCCGTGTGCGGCCTGGAAGTTGGCGGCAAGCAGGCCCACCGCGGTGCTGCCGGTGGTGATGCCCATGAACATCAGCACGATCAGCGCCGAACGGAACCGCTTCGGCGTCAGTTCGCTGTTGAGCGAAATGGTGTTCGGCATGATGCCGCCGATGCCGATGCCGGCGAAGAAGCGCAACACCATCATCTGTTCCATGGTGGTGGTCCAGGCCATCATCAGCGTCAGGATGCCGTAGAGCAGGGTGCCGCCGATGATCAGCGGCCGCCGTCCGTATTTGTCGCCGAGCCAGCCAAGCAGTGGGGCGCCGATGAAGATGCCCACCAGGTTGGCGCTGAGCACCGGCCCCATGGCACTGCGTTCCACACCCCACAGACGCGTCAGTTCGGGCGCGGCGAAGCCCAATGAATTGAGATCGAAGCCGTCGGCGAACATGGTAAGGAAACTCCAGAACAACAGCTGGAAGTTGAAGCGGCCCAGGCGCTGGCCATCGACGAAATCGTTCACCTGGTAGGATTGTGACATGCGAGCACCGTCTCGTTGGGGTTGGGCGGGCCATGGCGTGCAAGCCTCGAAACGGCGGAAGGACAGGCGGAAATACGCGATAGCGGCGTTTGGATGATATGAGTTGCCCCCCGGCAAGACAAGGCGCGGGCGCCGGACCGAGCGGTACTTATTGGGCGCGGGAAGAAGGTGCTAGGCTTGCGCCTCTATTAAGTGGTCCACCATCGAGGAACGAACATGACCCTGTTGCAACGAGCGTGGGTGCTGATGCTGGCGCTTGGCCTTGGCGCCTGCACGGACGACGCACGGGACACCGCCATCGCGCCGCCGCCGACCGGGGTGGCCACCCCTGCCGACCCCACGCCGTCCACTGCCTGCGCCGATGAAAACGGTATGGCGTACGTCTGCGGCCTGGTCAATGCCGAGGACATCCTGCCGCTCGGCGATACGCCCTGGGTGCTGGTGTCCGGCATGAACGGCGAGCTTGGCAACGATCCCTCGCGCAACGGCACGCTGCATCTGGTCAACCGCGCCACCCGTGAATGGCAGGTGCTGTTCCCGGGCAACGCGCCGCGTTTTCAATGGGACCAATCGCTCTATGGCGATTGCCCGGGCCCGCTGGACGCCGGCAATTTTTCCGCGCACGGCCTGGCCGTCAAGGCGCTCGACACGGGGCCGGCGCAATACCGTCTGTACATGACCAGCCACGGCGCGCGCGAAGCCGTGGAAGTGTTCGACATCGACGTGCTGCTGCAACCGACCATCGCGTGGGTGGGCTGCATTCCCATGCCCGCCACCTCGTGGACCAACAGCGTGGTGATACTCAACGACTGGGGTTTTTTCGCCACTCAGTTCATGGACCCCACCGGTTCCGGCATGCAGGGCGTGATCGATCGGGAAATCACCGGCCACGTATTCGAATGGCATCCGGATGGAGAGCTTGGCGTGCTGGCGGGCAGTGAGCTGTCCGGTCCCAACGGCATCGAGATTTCCGGCGACGAACGCTATCTGTTCGTCGCCGCCTTCGGCACCCAGGAAGTGGTGCGCTTCGACCGCGGCAGCCGGCCGCCGGACATCGAACGCGTCGACGTGGGCATTGCGCCCGACAATCTGCGCTGGAACGAACGCGGCACGCTGTACGCGGCCGGCGGCAACGTAACGCCGGATTGCAGCGGGCCGGTGTGCGGCGCGGGCTGGTCGGTGTGGGAAGTGGTGCCGTTCAGCATGCAGGCGGCGCGCATCGGCGGCGTGGACGCGAGCAATGGGCTGCCCGGCGTGAGCGTGGCCACGCAGATTGGCCGCGAACTCTGGATCGGCACCTACAGCGGCGATCGTATCGGCATCATCGCGCAGCCGTGACTGGTGCGCGTCAGCGCATGAGAAGCCCGGCACTCGCATCACTGCACGCCTGCAGACGCGCGTGCATAGGTCGGTGCTACCAGTTCAGGCGCAGGTTGCTGGTGATGAGCGCCGCCAGGGCGTCGGGCACTTCATATTCTCGCGCCAGGGCGGGCCAGCGTGCCACCGCGGCGGCCACGTCGTCGAGCACGTGATCCACCCAGCGCCGCGTGAACAAGGGGCTGAGTTTTTCGAAGGCATGGAAATCCGCGCGCGTGAAATGGTCGCGCTTGCCGTTGAGCAGCATCCAGTGGCAATCCACCCAGGGGCTGCCGGGCTTGTAGCTGTAGGCCAGATCGTAGGTGGGCGCCAGTGACCAGCGGCCTTGGTCGTCCATGACGAAGGCGAAATTCTTGGCGTGGTCGTCGTGGTTGCGCGCCATCACGTTGAACACCATGCGCCGGAACAACTGGCCGGCGGCGTCGGCGCCAAGCCGCAGTTGCCGCGCCACGCCGAACAGTTCCTCGTAGGAATAGCTGCCCGGCTGCTTGTAGCTGACGTGCGCCAGGCCGTTGAGCGTCTGCATGTGGATGCGGTGGTTGCCGATGCGGTCGAAGCGCTGCGTGAGGAAATGCCGGCGCCGGCCCTCGGGCAACAGACGGCAGGGCATCATGTCGATGCCGCAGGTGCGCGCCATCAGTGAATAGACGTATTCCATGGCGCTGTAGCCAAGCGGATCGCCGAAGGTTTCGCGGTCGCTGCGGTGTTCGGTCACTCCGTCGAACTTCAGTAGATAGTGGGTGAAGCCGGGCGGAATGCGCGCCTGCCCCGAGCGTACTTCGGTGAAGTCCTCATTGAAGGCAAGCACGGCCTTGGCCCGCGCGCCGCCCGCGCTCATGCCCACCGACAGCAGCGCCAGCATGGCTTCCTGGTCTTCCGCGCCGACGCCGTTCAGGGTCAGCGCGGGCGCCTGGCGCTGATCGAGGATGTCCTGCGCGATTTTGACCAAGGCGTCTATTGCCACCTGATCGCTCCCAAGACCGTGGATGCGGGTGGCGGGATGAAAGCCAAGCGCCCCCATGCCGCGTTCGCCGGTGTATTGCAGCCGTTGCAGGGGCGTGATGTCGGCTGGTGTCTTGCCCTGGCGGGCGATCCAGGCATTGAGCACCGCGTTGCCGAAATCGTCCGGCAGCGAATCGGCCACCAGTCCGGGCAAGCCTTTGAAGGCGGCGGGGTCCAGAGCGGGGAAGGTGTAGATCCGGTCGGACAGCGGCATGTGCAGCGGGGAAACTTCCAGGCCGCGTTCACGAAAGGCGGGTTCGTATTCGAAAGCCCCGAGCCGGCGCTCGCTGTCGTAGCTCAGCGCGCCCAATGTCTCGTTGCCGAACGTGACCTCGATTGCCTCTACCATGCGGAATCGTTCCCGGTGGGGGCGGGGATTGGCGTTTTGCCGGCACCGCCGCGTGCGCGCTGGCGGCGCCGGCCCTTGAGTTTGAGCAGTTGCCGGGGAGAGAGTTCGGGTTCCGGAAGGAAGAGTTCGAGCTGGCTGGCCAGGTCCAGCGCCTGCAGCACGGCGACCAGGGACAGCAGGGTGGCGCTGCCGTTTTCGACCGACTGCACCGCCTTGACGGACAGCCCGGCGCGCAGCGCGGTTTCCTTCTGCGTCAGGTTGCGGTTGAGCCGCGCCTGGCGGATGCGTTTGCCAAGCATCTCGCACAGGGCCGCGGGGCTCATGGTGTTGGCGCTTTTGCTATCGGTGCTGTTGCTATCACCGCTTTTGATGCTGGTGCTTTTGCTGCCCGTGCGTTGCATCGTAAACCCTCACGGAGGTCGGATAAGGCTGCGATTTAAGATATCTTATAAGGAGTTTTACAGGAATTTTTTCATATTAGATACCCTTTGAGGAATGTTGTAAATATTATTATTTAATGTATCCAGAAGGATATTTTATATGGACTTATCACATATAAAACGACTTATAGGGGATTTTAACTGAAAGATTTATGGGAAATTGTGTGAAACCGCACGATGCCCAAAAGAAAACCCCGCACGAGGCGGGGTTTTCAGCGTGGGATAACGGTCTGGTGCCGTTTGCTTGCTTATTCGCCGGTGGCGAAGCAGTAGAAGTAGCCGTTGCCGCCGGAGGCTTTCAGCTGTTCCACGCCGCAGCCACGGCTGTTGTGCGCCGCGTTCCAGGATTCGGCCATGGCGCCGCCGCCGGTGCGGTCCAGATGGCCCAGTACCGCGGCGCCGTCGCCGTTGGAGGTCCAGTTGTCGCAGGTGAATTCCGAGGCGGAGCCATCGGGGTTGCTGCCGGTGAGGATGTCGTGCTCGTTGGGCGTATCGCCCACGCCGTTGACCGTGCCGCCTTTTTCGGTGAGCGAGTTCTGTTTGGTCATCAGCACGTTGCTGTAGTGCAGGTGATCCACGCTGCGCGCCACCAGGGTGCCGTTGACGTTGTACCAGGGGCCGCTGCCGATGCGGTCGCGGGCATTGACGCCGCCGGCGCCGTTGGTGCTCAGGTAGGCGTGCCAGGTTTTGCCGGTGGAGCCGGCGGCTTCGGCCAGTGCCTGACAATGCGCATCGGCGCCCGCCAGACCGCCCAGATTGGCACCGTCGCCCAGCCCGACGCTGGTGACGAAGAAGCTCATGCTGGTGTCCTGCGGTGCTTGCTGGCCGCCGGGTTGTGCGAATACTGGAACGCTCAGCGCCAGCAGCGAGCAGGCCAGTGTCAATGATTGCAATTTCATGGGTTCCCCCCTGGGTTCATGTGTGCCTGTTGATTCGAATTGCATTAGGACAGGCAACCTAAAACGCGCCTGAAAGTCACATAGCCTTCCGGTATTGTCAAGCGTTTCAATTGACTGGACGTTACAGTCGCGCGGTCACTATGATGCCGGCGCAACAAGGGGGAAACCATGCGCAACCACGACGTCAGGAATCTGCAACCCAACCGCATGCGGCGGGCACTTTTGGCCGCGGTTCCCGCCCTGGGGCTGGGCACGCTGGTCCGCGCGCAACAGGCACCCACGATCCGGGTGAACAAACTGCACAACTTCGAAATCCGGGTGAGCGACCCGGCACGCAGCGTGGCGTTCTACCAGGAACTGTTCGGCATGCCGATACAGGCCAGGCAGGGCGACCGCTACATGATGAAGGTCGGCGATACCAACCAGTTCATGGCGATCCGCCGCGTCGAGGCGGGCGAAAGCCCGGCCATCACCTACATCGGCTACACGGTGGAGGACTACGATCTTGCGACCCAGCAGCAAGCGCTGGCCGCGCTTGGCTACACCACGATCGACCCTCCCGCGCCGCAAACGCCCGGCATCGAGAACGCCATGCACACCTGGGTGCGCATGCGCGGCGATACGCCGGAACTGTTTTTCGCGGATCCTCGCGGCTTGATCGTCCAGTTGAGCGATGCCAGCTATTGCGGCGGCAGCGGTCCGCTGGGCGCCGAATGTCCGGCGCCGGAAGCCGCGGCACCGGGCCTGTTCCGGTTGCAGGAGCTCAACCACTTCACCGCCTTTGTCAGCGATGGCGCGGGCGCCAATACCTATTACCAGGAAATCTTCGGTTTGAAGGTGCAGGCGTACCAGGGGCCGGGTTCCCCGGTGACCGGCATCGGCGATGGCCACCAGTTCGTGATGTATGCCGGCGGTCCGGCGCAGGACGGGCAGAAGGTACCGGCCAACCTGCATCACGGCAGTTTCAACATTTATGACTTCGATGTCGAAACGGTGTTGGGCAAGCTGACCGCCCATGGGCTGACGGCACGCCCCGATGGCGCCCAGGCTGGCCCGTTGATGCATTACATCAGTCTACGCCAGCCCGAGCGCGGCGGCGTCGAGGGGGGCACGCCGGAGCTGTATTTCACCGATCCCGACGGCATTCTGCTGCAGATGCAGGACGTTACCTACTGCGGCGGTGGCGGCTACCTGGGTTCGGAGTGTCTGGCAGGCTGAACGCTCGTTCTGTCTTTCCTGGTGCTCCCGCGAGGTTGCGGGAGCATTCCTTCCTGCTTTCTTCCACTGTGCCTTTGCGGTGCTACGGCGCGTCGAACAGACTGGCTTCGAACAGCGCGGCCAGCTGTGCCGGTTGCGACAGAAAGGGACTGTGGTCCGCTTCGATCTGCAGCAATTGTTCGCAAGGTTGGTGGGCCAGCATCCGATGCTGGTGCGCGAGCGGGATCACGCGGTCCTGCGTACAACTGACGTAACTGCGCGGCACCTGCGCGAAACGCCCGGCATCGAGTTTTACCCGCGCGGCAAGCGCCAGCATGGACTGCGTGCCGAGGGCGGCGGCGTGCGCCTGTGCCCGCCTGGGGGAAAGCGCGTTGTAGAAAAGCCCCGGGGCCAGTGCGGGATCCACGGTGCAGGTGCGTTTGTCGTCGCTTACCTGCAGCGCCAGTTCGATGCCCTGCGGGGCAGAGGCGCCGCGATTGCGTGCGATGAGGTCGAACACGCTGTCGCCGTCGCAGGGCAGGTAGGCGCACAGGTACAGCGCGCGGCGGATTGCCTCGGGTCGGTCGCTGCAGCATTGCGCCAGGATCATGCCGGCCATGCTGTGCGCCGCCACGCAGGCGGGTTCCCCAAGCGCGTCGAGCTGCGCCAGTACCGCCTCGACGTAAACGCGTAGGTTCACTTTGCGTGGCGGGTAGGGGCTGGTGCCGTGTCCCGGCAGATCGGGTGCCAGCACCTGATGGCCGCGCTGGCGCAGTAGTGCGGCCACCGCCTCCCACGCAGCGCCGCGGTGCCAGGCGCCGTGCAACAGCAGCAGGGGAGGCGTGTGTGCCATGGCCGATTCAGGCTCGGTGCGAATCGTCGCCGTTGCTGATGTCGTGGTTCATGTCCAGCGCCGGCGCGGCGTCGCGCGGTTTGCCCACCTTGACCGCCGGGATGCCGGCCACCGTGGTATGCGGGGGCACATCGTGCAGCACCACCGAGCCCGCGGCGATCTTGGCGCCTTCGCCGATGGTGACGTTGCCGAGCACGATGGCACCGGTGCTGATCAACACGCCCGAGCGGATCTTGGGGTGGCGGTCGCCCGATACCTTGCCGGTGCCGCCCAGCGTGACGCCCTGCATGAGCGAGATGTTGTCGGCCAGCACGCAGGTTTCGCCGATGACGATGCCGGTGGCGTGATCCACCAGGATGCCGGAGCCGATGCGGGCAGCGGGGTGGATGTCCACCGTGAACACCTGAGAGCTCTGGCTTTGCAGATACAGCGCCATGGCGATGCGATCGCGCCGCCACAGCCAATGCGCGGCACGGTAGGCCTGCAGGGCCTGGAAACCCTTGAAATACAGCAGCGCCGTGGAATAGAAGCGCACGGCGGGGTCGCGCTGGCGCACCGCCACCAGATCGTTTTCGAGCGCGGTGACGATGCCGGGATCGTCCAGGTGGGCCTCGACGATGATCTGGCGGATCACCTCCATCGGCATGTCGGAGCAGCTGAGTTTGGTGGCCAGCAGATCCGCGATGGCCGCGGAAAGACTGTCGTGACGCAGGATGCGGTCCGAGAAATACTTGCCCATGCCAGGCTCGTCCATCAGTTGTTCGGACACTTCCTGGCGAATGGTTTTCCAGAGATCGAGGTTCATTGCTTTCCCCGCCGTTGAATCGGAAAGGCCGGCGATTCTATAAAGCGGCGGGATGCAAGTCCAATGCGCTCTGGCCGGGCGTGTCGCGGGTTCTGGAGTTGTCGCGGCTTAACTGCTATCTTCGCGCACCCGTATTCCCGCGATCGACGGGTAGCGCGCTCCTTTCGATGCGCCTCTTTCTTTCGAAAAGTTTCTTGCCCTATGCCAGTCAACAACGTGGCGGTCATCGGCGGTGGCAGTTTCGGCACCGTGATTGCCAACATCATTGCTCACAACGGTCACTATACCCAGCTGTGGATGCGTGACGCCGAACAGGTCGAGTCACTCAACATGACTCGGGAGAACCAGCAGTATCTGCCTGGTTACGCCATCCATCCCATGGTGCAGGCGCAGCACGACCTGCACGCGGTGGTGCGCAGCGCCGACACGATCTTCATCGCGGTGCCGAGCGCCAGCTTCCGCTCTGTGGTGCGCCAGATGCAGCCCGACCTCAAGCCGGGCGTGATCTTCATCAGCGCCACCAAGGGCATCGAGGCGGTGACATTCAAACTGATGAGTCAAATTCTTGCCGAGGAAGTGCCGGGCTCGCGCATCGCTGTACTCAGCGGCCCCAACCTGGCCAAGGAGATTGCCCAGCGCAGTCCCACCGGCACGGTGGTGGCGAGCAACGACGGCGAAGTGCGGCGCATGGTGCAGGCCATGCTGCGTTCGGACACGTTCCGCGTATACGCGAATGACGACATGCTCGGCGTGGAACTGGGCGGCTCGCTGAAAAACATCTACGCCATCATCGCCGGCCTGGCCGCCTCCATCGGCATGGGCACCAACACCATTGCCATGCTGATCACCCGCGGCCTCACCGAGATGGCGCGTTTCGGCGTGTGCATGGGCGCCGATCCGATGACCTTCCTCGGGCTGTCCGGCGTGGGCGACCTGGTGGTCACCTGTTCCTCGCCGCTGAGTCGCAACTATCGCGTCGGCGAGGCGCTGGGGGAGGGCAAGGACATCGACAAGATCATCGCCGACCTGGGCCAGGTGGCGGAGGGCGTGAACACCCTCAAGCAGGTCAAGGAACGTGCCGACGAGTTGAAGGTGCCCATGCCTCTGTGCGCCTCCCTGTACGAGATCATCTATAACAAGGCTCCCATCGACCATA
>DATMFX010000427.1:0-4591 GCA_035555995.1 Hyphomicrobiales bacterium
CCTTTGAAAACGGCGCTCAGTCACCCACCTGCCAGCCCGACGTGATCGGATAGCGCCGGTCACGGCCGAAACCGCGCTTGCTGATGCGCACGCCCACCGGGGCCTGGCGCCGCTTGTATTCGCTGCGATCCACCAGCTTCAGCACTTTTTCCACCGTGGCGCGCTCGTGGCCCTGGCGGATGATGTCCTCGGCGCTCAAGTCTTCCTCGACATACAGTTCCAGAATCCGGTCCAGCTCTGCATACGGCGGCAGGTTGTCTTCGTCCACCTGCCCGGGCGCCAGCTCCGCCGACGGCGGACGCACCAGCACGCGTTCGGGAATCACCGGCGCCGTCACCCCCGGCCAGGCGGTGTTGCGATAGCGCGCCAGGGCGTACACCTTCATCTTCGGCACGTCCTTGAGCACGTCGAAACCGCCGGCCATGTCGCCGTACAGCGTGGAATAACCCACCGCCATTTCGCTTTTGTTGCCGGTGGTCAGCACCAGCAGGCCCTTCTTGTTGGAGATGGCCATCAACAGTACGCCGCGGCAACGCGCCTGCAGGTTCTGCTCGGTGAGATCCTCCGGCAAGCCGGCGAATTCCCCGGCCAGCGCCGCGTTGAAACTTTCCACCATCGGTGCGATCGGCAGCACCTTGTAGCGCACGTCAAGCGCGCGGGCCTCCGCCTCGGCGTCTTCCAGGCTGATGCGCGCGGTATAGGTATACGGCATCATCACCGCTTCCACCCGCCCGGGCCCAAGCGCATCGACCGCCAGCGCCAGCGTCAACGCCGAATCGATACCGCCGGACAGGCCAAGCACCACGCCGGGAAAATGATTCTTTTCGACGTAATCACGCAGGCCAAGCACCAGCGCGGCGTAAAGTTCGGCGGCGTCGGTGAGCAGCGGCGGCGCGGGCGGCAGCGCGTCGAAATCGCATTGCCCCTGCCGCACGGTGAGCGTGACCGGTACCAGCGCGGTATCGAACTGCGGCGCCTGCAACAGCACCGTGCCGCCGCTGTCCATCACCATGGAAGCACCGTCGAACACCAGTTCGTCCTGGCCGCCCACCTGGTTGACGTAGACCACCGGCATGCCGCCGTCGCGTACGCGTTCACGCATCACGGCGCGGCGATCCTCCACCTTGCTGACGTGATAGGGCGAGCCGTTGATGTTGATCATCAGGCGCGCCCCAATGGCACGCGCCTGCTGCATCGGCGCCGGATGCCACAGATCCTCGCACACGGTGAAGGCGATCGGCAGCCCCTTGAATTCCAGCACCAATGCCCGTTCCGGCCCCTTGCGGAAATAACGCTTTTCGTCGAACACCTGGTAATTCGGCAGGCATTGCTTGCGGTACACGCCCGCGATTTCGCCGTGGGTGATGCAGGCCAGCAGGTTGTACAGCTGTCCGTCTTCGCGTCCAGGATAGCCGATCACCAGGGTGGCCGGCAGGCGCGCTTCGCACAGCCGCGCCAGCGCCCGCTCGATGCGCCGATCCAGGCTGGGGCGCAACAACAAGTCTTCCGGCGGATAGCCGGTGAGCACCAGTTCGGGAAACACCACGAGATCGGCGCCAAATTGGTCGCAGGCGCGGCGGGCGGCCTGCAACACCAAAGAGGTGTTGCCGTCGATGTCGCCCACCAACGGATTGAGTTGCGCCATGACGATGGTCAAACGGGAAGGGCTCGGTGCGGCGGTGGGCAAGTGCAGCCTCTGTAATGGGTGACTGGATTAAGCGGAATCGCTGCGGTATTGTCGGCGAATCCCGCCGTCTTGGCAAAATACCCGCCCTCTTCCATGCTGCTGCTCCGCTTCCTGTTCTACCTGTTCGTCGCCTGGCTGGCATGGCGCCTGCTGCGGCAATGGCTCACACCCTCCACGCCGCCAAAACCACCGCCGCCCAGGCGGCTGCAGGGCGGCAAGGTGGTGAAATGCCGCTATTGCGAAGTACACCTGCCCGAAGCCGAAGCCGTGCGCGACGGCGACGATTGGTACTGCAGCCAGCAGCACCTTCAGGCGCAACGCCGCAAGCGCTGAGCCTGCCTCCCCGCAAGCCCTACCGACATCCTGCTCCGATAGAGTCTGCCGGCGCCTTGCATTCCCTTGCGCCTCTTTGTCTGGCGGTTCCACGTATTTCTGCTTTACTGGGGGCATGTGCCACAACCGAAAAAAGCGGCGTTCCCCCCACCAGCCGCCTGCTCCGCCACGCGGCGCTTCGCTGCTCGAAGTGCTGGTGGCGCTGGCGTTGTTCGTCAGCGGCATGCTCGGCGTTTTTGCGCTGCACACGGCGAACGTGACGCAGCAGCACCGCGCCTATCTGCGCACCCAGGCGCTGTTGCTTGGCGGCAATCTCACCCAGCAGGCAAGCACCAATGGCAAAACGGATACTTCATCCGATGATGCTGAATAGATGAAGGGGAGCAAGAGGGCCCGAGCGACTTGCCGACAGAGAGCCAGACAGGACCTTGCCTAATTTTGGACGAACGGTCATGGATGGATGGTCATGGAAGAAAGATCGTGGACGAAAGATCGTGGACGAAGGGGCATGGACGGGACGGCGGCACCTACGCAGCAGGGATTGAGCCTGCTGGAACTGATCATTGCCCTGGCGCTTGGCGCGGCGCTGTCGGCGGGCGTCATCGAATGCTGCCTGATGCTGCGCCAGGCCGACCGCGTGCAACGCGCGCTTGCGGACATGCAGCAAAGCGCCCGCTTCATCCATGCCCTCCTGCAGGACGAGTTGCGCCGGGCCGGCAATTTCGGCTGCGACGCGCTTGCGCCGCCACTGCATCCCGATACCTGGCTGCGTGCGCCGCTACCGTCCGCGTTACAAGCCGGCGCCGGTATCGCCGGCTGGGAAGCCACGAATACCGGACCCGCCACGCCAATCGACAGCAATCCAACCCTGGCCCCAATCGACACCGATACCCCCGGCGCCTGGCGGAGCAGCGGCAAACAAATACTCGCGACCAGTGCCGCCCTGCCCCACACCGACATCCTGCAGCTATGGGGCAGCGATGCCGCCACCGCCAATGCGCCTGTGCTGTCTTTCAACGCCGGCATCTCGCCGCTCCTGAGCCTTGGCGCGGTGGCGCTCGACAGCGGCGATTTCATCACCGTAAGCGACTGCACCACCCTGACGCTGCTGCAGGTCTGCCGTATCAGCGCACCCGCCGGCCAACCGCCAAGGCGCAACCTCACCCTTGGCGGCGACTGCAAACCCGGCAATCGCAATCTCACCGACCTGACGCTGGCACCGGGCAGCGAAGTGAGCAAACTGAACAGCACGCTCTACTACCTGAGCAAACGCGGCCGACGCCCCGCCAATCCCCCAGCCCTGTTCCGCCGCACGCTACGCGATGACGGCACGCTGGGCACACCGGAAGAACTGGTGGAAGGCGTGGCCAGCCTGCAACTGCGCTACAGCGAGCACAGCCCCGACGACGCCGGCCACGGCGTGGATCACTACGTGACGGCCGACCGGGTAAGCAACTGGCACAAGGTGATCAGCGTCCACGTCGCCCTGCTGCTGCAATCGCTTGAAGACCAACTCGTCCGCGTGCCACAGCCCTACGACTTCAACGCCCTGCGCTACGACGGCACACCCGGCAACGGCCCCCTCCCAACCGACCACCGCCTGCGCCGCACATTCGAGTTCACACTTGCACTACCACACCGCCTGGAGCGCACCACGATGAATGAGACACAGCGCCAGCACGGGGAATAATGCGCATCGACAGAGGCACCATGAAGAATTACCCATGCCGGCACCACAACTCGCCGGGAAACGGGGCATACCGACAATACGGAAGCATAACGGGTGAAATGCACCAACAGCGCGGCACCGTACTACTCATCGTGCTGGTGGCCCTGACACTGCTGTTCTCGCTCGTGGCCGCCGGCCTGGAACGCGCCATGCTGCAAACCCACATGGTCGACAACCAGCTGCAACACCAGCTCGCCCTGGCCGCCGCCGAATCCGCCGCCACATCCGCCAGCATCTGGCTGTCCCACCAGACACAAAGACCCCTTGCCGCAGCCGGCAATACCCAAGGCCTTTGGACCAGCACAACGCTTGCCGCTCTCGCGCCGGGGCAACCCTGGTGGCAAAACGTCGATGCCGCCTGGTGGCAAGCCAATGCCCACACGCTGACCGGCGCCCCTGAGGCCGCACAACCGCCCCGCTACGTCATCGAAGAACGCCTGGTCCAATTACTGGAACCGCCAACGCCAACCACCACGCCAGTCACTGTAGTGGTATACCGAATCACCGCACACGGCAACGGCACCACGCCACGCAGCGAAGCCCAGGTGCAGCGCTACTACACCAAAACCTACGAATGAACCGGAACGCCCCTCAGCAGCGCAGCGGATCACCGTTGGCATCCTCCACCTGACCATCGCCATCAGCATCCACCGCCACCCGCACCCGCCCGCCAGCACTGACAATCAATTGCCGCGCCAAAGGCGCGGGATCACTTGCCACGCACAAGGTGAAATTGCCACTTTGCCCGCGCGTAAAGCCAAGCGGCGTAAATTGCAGAAAAGGCCGATTGCCGAACGAACGCCACGCCACCCGCACCTGCTCAGCACCCGCCGCTACCCGCA
>DATMFX010000428.1:0-17321 GCA_035555995.1 Hyphomicrobiales bacterium
CGCAGCCATGCGGTGCGGCGAGGCTGTCGGGGTGGCTTGAAACCGCTTTGTGAGGACCACGGCCTTGAATCCCGGCCTTTAAGGAGCCGCGATGCTGAAGTAGAAAGGCCGCCGCAGATAGTAGAGCGGCTCGGCGTCCCCCGCGCTGGCATAGCCGATGAACACGCTCACGCCCAGGCCCGCCAGGCCGCTGCGCAGTCCGGTGATGCCGGTGGCGATGTCCAGGGTTTCCACGTCCTGCAACGCGCCGCTGTAGGCGGGCACCAGCGTGCTCAGCTGGCCGTTGAAGGGCAGGAAGCGGCCGGACGCATCGCGCATGAACTGCATGCCGTTGCTCAACACCGCCACCACGTACAGGTGGCCGGGCCGCCCCACGTGTTCGGGCTTCACCCGCACCCGGCCGCGCACCAGCAGCGCGTCCGTGGCGGCAAAGTGGGTGTCCCAAACCTGGCCGCCATCCTTGCTCACCCCGCCCTGGAACAGAATGCCGCTCACGTCCGCCTGGGGCTCGCTGGCGCGCACGTCGCCCAACAGCGGCAGCTGGGTGTCCATCACGCTGAGCAGGTAGTCGCCATTTGGACCGCCACAGGGGCGCGGATCGATGTAAGTATTCACCAACAGCAGATACTCGCCGGCGGGCAGCTGCATGGTGGCATTCACTGTGCAACTGCCTTCGGGGGCGGAGAAAATATCCAGCAGGCTCAACTGGGCGGAGGCCAGCAGCAGCACGGGTTCGAGATTCGGTGAGCGCAGGTCGACGCTGAGGTCGGTGGTTTTGTCCAATACCAGACGGTAGGCATCGATGGGGCTGTCGTCGTCACTGCCCCCGAATAGCTCAAATACGCGGCAATCGTCCTGCGTCAGCGCGCCGGCCACCTGGCCGTTGCGCGGAGCGGTGGCAACGGTACACGTGAGGGGCGGCGCGCCATAGAGCGTGTTGACGCCATTGATGTCGTCGGCCGTCAGGTGCCGCAGCGTACCGATGCGCGGCTGCATGATGGCCTCTGCCTTGAGCTCGTGGTCGAGCCCAAGCGCATGGCCCAGTTCGTGCAGCGCCACCCGGTAGAAATCCTGCGCGCTGCCGCGGCGCGGGCCGTCGAAAAGATCCCAGCTCACCGCGGAATTGAACACGATGTCGGATTCCTGCATTTGCCGCGACCCGACCGGCGTCGTCATCCAGCCGCTCAGCGTGATCGCCAGCACGCCCTCGCCGAAGGCGTTGCCGCACACGTCCGCGCTGAAGCCGGCGCCGTTGTAGCCATCGCCTTCACCGGCGGGAAAACCCTTGCCCGATGCGGCGCGGCTGTAGCCTGCGCAGGGATCGCGGTAGGTGGGGTCGGCCACGAAGTGGAACGCGGTATTGTCGTTCCAGGTGGTCATGGCGTCGCGAAAGGCCTGGGCGAAGGTGCCGCCACCGGAAACGGCGACGCCCGACAGGCCGGTAAAAAACGTGGTGCGTGCATTCGGCCACACGCCATTGCCGCGCTGAAACGCCAGCGCCGTGCCCAAGCCGGCCAGCACCAGCAGCACGGTGGCTGTCCCGCGCCATAGGGGCTTCATGGCGCAGCCTCATAGCAGCAAAAAAGTGGCTGTCCCTCAATCAAGGTAGCCGTCTCGTGCTTCCGCGGCTTCATGGCGCGGCCGCCTCGCTGCGAATGGCGGTCACGAAGTCGTCCAGACGGAAGCGGGCGTAATCGGGGAAGCGGCTGCGCAGTTGCGCGTCGTCCGCGCCAAGCGCCAGCATTTTCTTCAACAGCGGATCGGGATTCAGATTGGCCAGGATCAGGTCGGGACGTTCGCGCAGGTCGAGATAGGCGCCCGCGGCATCTTCCAGTATGGGGAAGTAGCCCTGGAACCAGCCGGTGAGCGGATTGATTGCCGGAGTGGCGGGGTCGGCAATGAACAGCAGCGCCCGCTCGCCCACCGCAGGGATGAACTGCCCGGCCACCTGCAACGTCTCGCCGTTGGCCTCGCCGCCAAGAAAGGACAGCGTAAGCGTCTCCTGAGTGAGTGCTCCCGATCGGTCGGTGATGACGTCTTCGACCTGCAGGGTGACGTAGGTGTGAATGCCCTGTTCAGTGGCTTCGCTGTAGCGGTCGATGATCCGCGCCTGCACGATCAGCCGCGAAGCATGGACCAGTTGCTCGAAGCTGTAGGCTTCCAGCACGGTGGCGTGGGCAGGAGCGGTGCATAGCAGCAGGGCGGGCAACAACAGCCTGAGTGCGAGCTTGTGGATTGTCATCATGCTCCGATCCCCGCGGGGCGCGCTGGATGGCGCCTATTGTCAGCCAGCCTGGCGCGCCTGCAAAGCCCGCCACCAGGTTTCGTTGTTCAGGTACCAGGCCACGGTTTGCCGCAGGCCTTCCTCGAAGCTCACCTGCGGGTGGTAGCCGAGGGCGCGGCCGATCTTGCCGGCGTCGATGGCATAGCGGGTATCGTGGCCAAGGCGGTCGGTGACGAAGGTGATCAGGCTGGCGCTTTCGCCACGTGCCGCCGGACTCTGGGGAAAGCGCTGCGCAAGGCTGGAGTCTTGCGCAAACAGCTGGTCCACGAGGCGGCACAGCAGCTTCACGGTGTCCAGGTTGGCCCATTCGTTGTGGCCGCCGATGTTGTAGGTTTCACCGATCTGCCCCTGCGCCAGGATCAGCGCGATGCCGTGGTTGTGGTCGTCCACGTGGAGCCAGTCGCGCACCTGCTGGCCATCGCCGTAGATCGGCAGCGCACGGCCGTGCAGGATGTTGAGCAGGCACAGCGGCAGCAGCTTTTCCGGAAACTGGTAAGGGCCATAGTTATTGGAACAGTTGCTGGTGCTCACCGGCAGGCCGAAGGTGTGGTGGTAGGCGCGCACCAGATGGTCGGAGGCCGCCTTGGACGCGGAATAGGGCGAATTCGGCGCGTAGGCCGTGGTTTCGGTAAAGGCCGGATCGGTGGGGCTGAGCGAACCGTACACTTCGTCAGTGGACACGTGATGGAAGCGCTTGCCGGCAAAACCACCCGTGGCACTCCACACCGCGCGCGCCGCCTTGAGCAACGCATGAGTGCCGATGATGTTGGTGTCGATGAACGCGTCCGGCCCGCTGATGGAACGGTCCACGTGGCTTTCGGCGGCGAAGTGCACCAACGTGTCGATTTGCTGTTGCACCAGTAGTTGCTCCACCAGCGCCTGGTCGCGAATGTCGCCATGCACGAAGTTGTAGCCGCTGTGGCTGTCCAGGCCCTGCAGGTTGTCGCGGTTGCCGGCGTAGGTAAGGGCGTCGAGCACCACCACCGTATCCTGCGGTTGTTCACGCAGCCAGTAGTGGACGAAGTTGGCGCCGATGAAGCCGGCGCCGCCGGTAACGAGCAATCGTTTCATGAGGATGTCCTGTCGAGGGCCTGCCGGAGGTCAAGCACCGTGTTCAAGGCCTGTTGCCAGCTTTCGCCCTGGTAGCCAAGGGCGGCGTAGGTCCTGCGTTTGTCGAGCACGCTGTAGGCGGGACGCACCGCCGGCGTGGGGTAGTCGATGGTGGCGATGGGCTCGATGGGAATGGCCTGCGCCAGCAGGCCTCGCGCCAGCGCGCCTTCCTGGATGGCGCAGGCAAAGTCGTACCAGCTGGCTTCGCCCTGGTCGGTCCAGTGGTATACACCCGTCAATGCCGGCGCGGCGGCAAAGCGCCACAGCACCTCGGCAAGTCCGTGCGCGGAAGTGGGTGTTCCATGCTGGTCCGCCACCACGCGCAACAGCGGCTTGCTGTGCATCAGCTGCAGCATGGTGTTGAAGAAATTCCTGCCCTCGGCCGCATACAGCCAGGCGGTGCGTACGATGCAACTGCGCTGTGGCGCCAGGCTCAACAGCGCCTGCTCGCCCGCCAGTTTGCTGGCGCCGTAGACGCCAAGCGGGTTGGTGGGCGCATCCGTGGCGTAAGGCGTGCTGGCGAAGCCATCGAACACGAAGTCGGTGGATACGTGCAGAAGACGCGTGGTGGGCGTGGTGGCGGCAATCAGGTGTTCGATGCCTGCATGATTGACGGCATAGGCGCGCTCCGGCTCGCTTTCGGCCTTGTCCACCTGGGTGTAGGCGCCGGCGTTGATCACCAGGTCGGGACGCGTCTTGTCGAACACCCGCGCGAGGCTGGCGGGATTGCTCAGATCGCATACCGCCGAGCTGAATGCGCTCAGCTTGACGCCTGGCGGCGTGCTGCGTTCCACCAAGCGGCCAAGCTGGCCGTTTGGGCCAAGCAATACCACGTGCATGGGCAATCCTCAGTCGAACAGTTCGGCATCGCGCAAGGCCGGCGCCTGGGCGTCCTTGCCGGACAGCTGCACCGGCACCTCCAGCGGCCAGACGATGCCGATGTCGGGGTCGTCCCAGCGAATGTTGCGGTCGTGTTCGGGCGCGTAATAACTGGTGCACTTGTACATCACTTCCGCCATGGCCGAGAGCGTGTAGAAGCCGTGGCCGAAACCGGGCGGCACCCACAGGGCGTGCTTGTTTTCCGCTGAGAGCGTTACGCCTACCCAGCGGCCGAAGTGCGGCGAGGAACGGCGCAGGTCCACCGCCACGTCGAAGATCGCGCCACTGACGGCGCGCACCAGCTTGCCCTGCGGCTGCACCACTTGGTAATGCAAACCGCGCAATACGCCTTGTGCCGAACGGCTGAAGTTGTCCTGCACGAAGTCGTACCGCAAGCCCAATTCCTCGAACCAGCTGGCACGAAAGGTTTCCAGGAAAAAGCCGCGGTCATCGCCGAACACCGCCGGTTCGTACACCAGCACTTCCGGCAACGCTGTGTTTTGCCAACCCATCGTTCAATTTTCCTTGCCGTGCGCCAGCACGCGCTGCAAATACAGACCATAGCCGCTTTTTTCCAGCGGCCGCGCCAGCTCGTGCAACTGAGCATCGTCGATGAAGCCCTGGCGCCAGGCCATTTCCTCCACGCAGGCAATCTTGAGCCCCTGGCGTTCTTCCAGCACGCGGATGAAGTTGCCGGCATCGAGCAGCGAGGTGATGGTGCCGGTGTCGAGCCAGGCGGTGCCGCGGTCGAAACGCTCCACGGCCAGCGCGCTGCGCTCCAGGTACACGCGGTTCACGTCGGTGATTTCCAGTTCGCCGCGCGCCGACGGCTTGAGTTGGCGGGCGATTTCCACCACCGAGTGGTCGTACATGTAGAGCCCGGTGACGGCAAAGTTGGAGCGCGGCGTTTTCGGTTTTTCTTCCAGGTGGCAGGCGCGGCCGGTGGCATCGAAGCTCACCACGCCATAGCGTTCGGGGTCGTGCACGTAATAGGCGAAGATGGTGGCGCCATCCTCGCGCGCCACGGCGCGCTGCAGTTGCAGGCCCATGCCCGAGCCGTAGAAGATGTTGTCGCCCAGGATCAGGCACACACCACTGTCGCCGATGAAGGATTCGCCGATCACGAACGCCTGCGCCAGCCCCTCGGGCTTTGGCTGCACCGCATAGGACAGCCGGATGCCCCATTGGCCGCCGTCGCCCAGCAGGCGCCGGAAATTGTCGACGTCCTGTGGCGTGGTGATGATGAGAATGTCGGCAATGCCGGCCTGGATCAGCGTGGCCAGCGGGTAATAGACCATCGGCTTGTCGTACACCGGCAGCAATTGCTTGCTGACGGTGGCGGTGATGGGGTGCAGGCGGGTGCCGGAGCCTCCGGCGAGGATGATGCCTTTTGTGATCACTTGTCCAAACTCTTGTTCAACCCTACGTTCAAACTTTCCAACAGAACCGGCAGTTCCCGTTGCAGGGTCTGCGTGGGTTCGAATCCGGTCAGCGCGCCGAAGCGGGAGTCCGCCGTGAAGCGCTCCAGGTACAGGGTGCGGTAGGTGCCGCGTCCCAGGCTGACATGGGTGAACGGCGCGCTCAATTCGCCCAGCTGCGCGGCAAGCCACAGCAGCGGGCGCGGAATCCACATCCAGGGCGCCGGCAGGCCCAACTGGCGGCGCACCTGGGTGAACAGGCTGGCAATCGGGTAGGCCGTACCGTCGTCCAGTTGCCACACACCGCCTTCCAGGGCCTCGACGTCGAGCGCGGCAATGATCGCACGACAGCAATCCTGCAAGCCAATCATGCCCATCACGCCGCTTGGCCGTGGCAACAGGCGCAGCCGGGGACGCCGCAGCAGGCGCAGCAGCGTGGCCAGGTTGCCGCGCATCCCAGCGCCGTAGATCAGCGCCGGACGCAGGCACACCACCTTGAGCTGGCCCCGCTGGTGCAGGTCCAGCAGCCATTCTTCCTGGCGGTACTTGATTTCAGCATAGGCCGACTGGCCGGGGTCGGCGGCCTTGATGCTGCTGACGAAGATCAGCTTGGCCACGCCCTGGCGCAGTGCCGCCTCGCCCAGCATCTGCGTGGGCGTGTAGCTTTGCGCCCATTGCAGTTCAATGCCGCCGCCGGTGTGGGCGCGGCCGGCGAGGTGAATGATGAGATCCACGCCGCTGCACAGTTCGTCGCAGAAATCGGCGTCCTTCAGGTCGCCCTGGTACAACACCAGGCGCGGGTGCCGGCACAGTTCGGGCGGCAGGTTGCGCCCGCGCAGGCAGGCCTGGATGCGCAGCTCCGGATCTTCCAGCAATTGCGCCAGCAGGGCTTGCCCCAGAAAGCCACCGGCGCCGGTGACCAGCACGGTCCTCACCCCCACCTCCAGCCGCGCTGGCGAAACCAGCGCCAGGCGGATGCACCAAAATAGCGCACGTGCCGCAACCCCTTGCGCGCCGCATCCCCGCCATGGTGCTCCACGGTGGCAAGCGGGCAATACAGCACCTCGCCCTGATTGCGCAGGGCGCGGCTCAAGGCAAAATCCTCGAAATACAGAAAATAACCCTCGTCGAAACCGCCCACGGCGCGCAGCGCCTCGGTGCGCGCCATCAGGCAACAGCCGCTCAGGTGCAGCGCCGGCGCCACCTGGCGCGCCTCCACCAGGGCGCGGCATTCATACCGCGCCAGCCGCGCGTCGAAACGCCGCTTGAGCCAGCGCGGCGCAAAACCGCGCAGCGCGAGGTCCAGCACCGTGGGTTCGGCCTTGCAGGGATAGCTCAAATGGCCCTGGCCATCGTGCACCTCGGGACCGAGCAGCGCCGCCGCCGGATGCGCGCGCAAGTATTGCAGCAACGCCACCAGACTGTCTTTGGACAGGATCACATCGGGGTTGAGTATCAGGTGAAACGGCGCCTGGCTTTGCCCAAGTGCGCGATTGTGGCCGGCGCCGAAGCCGGGATTGGCGCCGTCATGCAGCAACGTGAGCGACAGGGTTTCGCGCCACGGCGCGCAGAGCGCGGCCACCGCCGTCGGGTCGGGGCTGTGGTCCACCACCGTTACCGCATAAGGGGCGGCAAAAACGTTTTGCACCGCTGCCAACGCCTGTTCCAGCGCCTGCAGCACACGCTGGAACAGCAGCGGCTCCGGTTGGAAGCTGACGATGGCAACACTGAGCAGGGGGCCTTGCGGCATCGGGACCAAACGGTGTTACTCGCGGATCGGCACCAGCCTGTCGCCGAACGGCGTGCTGACCTTGCGCATGCCGGGCGGCACGTCGGCATCCTCGATGCGCGGCGGCACGAAATTGCGCAGGCGCTCTGCACGCTGCTGCTGGCGTTCGGCCCGGGCCTGGTCCGGCGTTCCCTGCCCCTGGACGGGCACCATTTCCACCTCGCCGCTGAACGGATTGATGATCCGGCGCTGTCCCTGCACGCTGGCATTGAGGGTGGCGGGTTGTGGTGCTCCCCCATTGGCCGCGGCCTGGGCGGCAGCGGCGGCAAAAGGATCGTCCATTGCACCGGGGCCTTGGCCGGCTGGCACGCCCTGCTGCGGTGAAGGCGCCAGGGGAGTGGACCGGGCCAGGCTCAAGAGCGCCTGGTTGTCGGCGGAGCAGCTCACACCCTTGTCGGGCACGCTGCTGCAAGGCTCGCTGCCGGGATATTCCAGCGTTACCGAACGCCCTGCCACCTCGGTAATGGCAAAACCGGGATGCTGCGGCACGCTGGCCTGCGCGCCCGGCTGCCATTGCACCTTGGCCACGCTGCCGTCGCGGTTCACCAGCACCACGTGGTAATCGTCGCCGACGCGGCTGGTGCTGCGCAGCGTAAAGGCCGGCTGCGAGCCTCCCCCGAAACCGGGGGCTGGCGCCGGGCCCTGCTGAGCGGGCTGCTGCGCGGCATTGGATTCGGTGGGTTCGAACAGGGTCAAGGGCTGCGCCAGCGCCGCCGGCATCGCCAGCGCGGCAACAAGCGAGGGGACTAGCCTTTTCACGGTGCTGCCTCCTGCGACGCATGCTGCGCCACGGCATTCAATGGGTTCCGCCTTGGCCAAGCCAGGCGGGAGAAGCCAAGTGTATATAGGGCCCGCGGTGCGCGGCAAACGAATTAAAGATTGTCGAACGAAAGCAGGCCGTCGTTGGCGTTGAGGCCGAAGGATTGCAGGTTCTTGTTGGCTTCCTGCTCGGCCTTTTCGCGATCCAGGTGCTGCTTGGCGAGCTTTTGCATGTTCTGCATCGAGAGCAGCTGGCAATAAGCCACCACCAGACCGCCCACGTCGCGCAATGCGCCAAGCTTGTCGGGGGGGAGCGCATTGAGCCGCGTTTCGCTGATCTTGAACAGGCCTTCCAGCCGCTTTTGCTCATTACCCTTGGTTACCACGATCTCCCAGGGTTCGATCAGCTCCAGCTCGGCGAACACGCTGCACAGCGCTTCCATGCCGGCTTTTTCCTTTTCCAGCTCCGCCAGTGCCTGCAGCTTTTCGGACAGCTTGGGCGACACTTCGCCATCGGCCAGGAAAAACGCTTCGCCTTCCTCCTTGTCACTGATGAGCGCGGCATTTTCGTCGATGCACAGCGCCTTGTTGCCCTCGGTGGTGCCCACCAACATGAAAGGATGCAGGCGATACGCCTTCGGCAGATAGCTGCCGATCCATTTGCCGCGCGAAGTCACCTGCAGGTTGCTGCTGGCATCGATGCCCTGCACGCCCACCAGTTGGTGGCCTTTTTCTGAGGTGACAAAGGCGATGGGGTAATGCAGTACGGCGCCGGGCAGCTCCGAAGCCACCAGCGGCACGATGGCTTCCTTGAGCGTGTGACGGTAGTCTGCAACGGCGCGCCAGGATTTGCCCTGGTAGCGGTCTTTGGATATGGCGCAGATATTGCTCATTTCTGCCTCCTTCGTACTGGGCCAGGCGGGAAGGAAGCCAGTGTATAGAGCGCCCGCGGATGCGGCAAACGAAAGGGACGGTTTTTGCAGGGGGCTCGGGGCGGATCACATCCTCAAAACAGGCAATCAGCCTTCGACGACGTCTTCCAGCCGCGTGGCAAACAACACCCGCTCGGCCCACAAATCCAGCTCGGCTTCACTGGCTTGTGCCACGCGCCGCGACAGCGCCGAGGGCAGCTCTCCAAACTTCAATTGCAGTAGCCGCAGCAGAATGGTTGCACGTCCTTCTTTGCGTCCCTTTTCCAATCCTTTCTCCAGTCCCTTCTCCAACCCCCGCTTTTCTCCAAACCGCTCCAGATGACTCACAAATGGCATGGCATCCTCCTCCCTAAAATGGGCTGTTTCGGCATTATAGTAATCCTCCAATTCCGGCGGCAAGGTGACCAGCCAGTCCAGAAACAGCAGCAGGCGTCCGATTTGCTTTTTCTTCAGCCGCATACGCCGCGCCAAGCGGTAGAAGCTCAACAGGTTGTCCACGCGGCGTTTATCTTGGCGTTTCAGATTATTGGTAAGCTGCGCGGCCACGAGCAAGGCAAAAGGATTGTCGCTGTGCAACAGCCCTTCCCAGCATTCGTTGTAATCCAACAATTTGACACTGTGAAAGTCGAAGAAAATTCCCTTGTCCTTGATCCGCGCTTCAAAATGCGTGGGCCGGAATTTTGGATTGGTATCGGTCAGTACCGCCAGGCTGATGACGGGCTTGCCATAGTGGTCCCATAACCGGTAGTAGTAAGTGAACATCCGCTGGGGGAAGTGACGATCCGCCGAGCCTTGCACTTCCACATGAATCAGCAACCAGCGAGGAACGCCATCGTCAAAATACACCTCGACCAGCTTGTCCACCTGGCGGCGACCTGTGCGGCTGTCGGGCCTGAGCTTTTGCAGCTCCTTTTCGAGGAAGCGGATGGGGCGGGCCCAGTCGACGCTTGCGTGGAGGGTAGGGAAAAGCAGTTGCAGGAAAGGGTTGAAGAATTCTTCCAGCGCCTCTTTCCAGGGGCCGTCTTGGTCGTCCATGACCGGAGTTCCACGGTTGTGTTGGGTACTCTTACTATAGCTGGATTTTTTGCGATCGCCGGGTGGAGTTCATGAACGGGGCAATCGGCGTCAAACGATCTCTAGCGCCTTGAGCACCGGCAATTGTTTTTCCTTGAACTGGTTGGCGCGCTCCAACAGTTCGGCGAAATTTTCTTCATCGGTGTTGAGGGTGCGGCCTTCCTTGACGATTTTCTGCCCTTGCGCATTCAAAATCTGCAGCACGCTCTGCGCCCATTCGCTTGGCTGGCGGATGCCGTCCAGATAGGAAAGCGCGAACAGCTGCTGGAACCTGCCGAGATTGTGACCGCCGCCGGTGACGGGCGAGGCCAGATAGGCGACGTCGGTGGAGGAGCGCGCTTTGCGCATCAGGTGGCGGTTGAGCTTTTCGGTTTTCTTCTTGGTGCGCGTGATCGTCTGCGCATCCTGCACCGAGGCCAGGTGGCCGCTGCCGGCCAGGATCGTCACGGCTTCGATCACCTGCACCTGGGAAATGTCGGCGCCCTTGGTGGCGTCGCAGATTTCGGCAAGGGTGCGCTGTTTGTGGTCCGCGAGAAATTCGATGATCGGGGCGTAGATGCCCTGGTTCATGTCTGCCGCCCCCAGGCTGCCATTGACCTTCAGCGTGATGTCGGGCGCCGAGCTGAGCAGCATCACCTTGTGGCTCGACAGCGCTTCCATGCGTTCCAGTGGTGACAGGCGACGAACGCCTTTTATCCAGTAGTCGCGCCGGAACTGTTGATTGACCATGAAATCCCGCACGCTCTGGGCAAACATCGGATCGGGAATGTCCCTGAGCAGCGCCTGCTGCGCTTCGGTGAGGTTGATGCCATCGACGCTATCGAGGTAATGCGCCGAGCAAGCGTAGTTGAGTTTGGCTTCCTGCAGCCAGCCGGCCATGGTGGCGAAATGCATGGGATGCCAATCGCGATTGAAGAATTCGTGCGCCAGGTAATGCTTGTTCTGTTCCTTCAGTTTTTTCAGCCGTTCCGCCACCTGGGGGTTGGCGCGCCCGAACAGCGGGTTGGTGGCCAATAGCTTGTCGGTGAATGCCAGCGCTTCGTCGATGCCGCTGATGATGCCCTTGCCGCCGGCACTGAGCAGTTGCGCATGTTCGCTCATCAAATGGCGCATGGGGGCGAAGGCCGCCCAGCCGGGCAAGGTGTTGTAGCTGATGTACAGCACGCCGCCTACCTTCAACTTGCGCTTGATGAAATCGGTGATCAGCGCCCGGTTCTTGTCGGAGATCCAGCTCCAGATGCCATGCAGCCCAATGAAGTCGAAATCGGGCAGGTCCGAGCGCAGGCAAAACTCTTCGAACGCTTCGTCGTAAAGCTTGGCATCGCTGCCGCAGCTGCGCACCAGCTCCTGCGCAAACCCCGCCTGGCTGGGATTGAAGTCGGTGCCATGCCACTGAACGGGCGAAGCGGCGGCGTGAATACCGATGCTCATACCCTGGCCAAAGCCAAGCTCGCAGGCCGTTTCGATTTTTGGCATCACGATGCCCTGCTTCAACAGGGCCAGTTCCGACCTCGACGGATTCAGTTCCTGGTAATACCCGAAGGTATAACCAACATCCGCCATGTACCCTGCTGTCCAATCGCTCATCTAAGGTGCCGCCGCAAAAATTGAAGGAACGTAAGTTATACAAGGTTTTGTAAAACCGGCAAGGGGTCCACGTACTCCCCCATAAAGAAACCCCCGGTTCTTTTGGAACCAGGGGCTTCGCTGAGCGTTTTACAGTGGCGCACGCTGTGTTGCAACCAGCGTATCGCCTGGGGTGTGTTGGGTTAGAACACGTACAGATCGCCAGCAGCGCCGTTGACGGTATCCAGGCCTTGCAGGCCGGTTACGCCAACCAGTTGCACGACATCCGCACCATCGACAATGTAGCTGTTACCGAGGTACTCGAACACCGCCGCGCCAGTAGCCGCGTTCTGCACCTGGCTGATGGCCGTCGCCAGATCGGTCGGGCCAGTGCTCTGGAAGGTAACCAAACCACCCTCGATGTGGGCATACGCGTCTGCCAGGTTGTCGCCCGATTGGGCGTTGGTGCCCTTGAGAACGTCGAAGCCATCCTGAGCCGTTTCGCCGGCACCCCCCGCGAGGCCAAGGCCGGCTATCTGGACACCAGTGGCAATGTCGATCACGTCATCGCCGGCGCCCAGCGTGAGCAAGCCGCCATCGAGGGCGTTGGCTGCGGATTCCGCTTTCAGATTGCCAGCGTCGAAGAGAAGGCCACCGCTCAGCCCGGAGGCATCAACGGTAGCAACGTTGCTGGAACCGGTAAGACCCAGGGTCAATACGTTCTCGCCGGATACCGTTACGGAAGTCAGCGTGTCTTTGGCGTCGAAGAAAGCCAGATAATTGTTCGCATTGTCCCCGCTGGAAACAATGGTCAACTCGGTTGCTGCCTCAGCCTGGATCTGAAGTCCCGCTTCGTTGTCGCCGGCACCTGTGGCCGCACCAACGAAATCGGAATCGAAGGTTGCATTGATGGCGGTGGCATTGTCTGCATATACCGCACCCACATTGTCGAGAAGACCAGTCGTGGCCGCGGTGGTACCGCTTTCATCGATATCCAGGGTAATCGCCAAAGCCCCTGCGGTTTTCTGATTCAGGACCAATGCATTGCCGACAGCGCCCGGCGTGTCGTCACCCGTGATGCGATAACCAACGTCCTCGCCCAGGTTGCTCAGCATGGCACCAGTGCCCACATCACCGCTGGCGATGATTTCGGTAACGGTGTTGCTTTGCGCCAGAATGTCCATATCCAGGTTGTCACCCAAGCCAATCGCATCGAACACTTCAAAGTTGGTGAAGGCGTCCACGTTGGCAAGACCGACCAGGTTCAGGTACAGCGTATCGACGCCCGCGCCGCCATCGATCAAATCGCCGGCTTTTATGCTATTGAGGGCGGCATCGAAAATATCATCGCCATCGCCCAGGTCCACGCTCAGTTTGCCATCGCTGCGGGCGGTGACATCCACGATGTCGTCGCCAGCGCCTGCCTTGATGGTAGTGGTGCCGACGCCAGAGGTGTTGACTTCGATGTCATCATCGCCGGCACCCGCGCTGACGGAAGCGGAAACCGTAGCGCTGGTGGCCGTGGAAAGCTTGAGGGTATCGTCGCCAGCACCACTCTTGATGGCGGCTACCGTATTGGGTGCGGAGGTATAGGTGATGTCACCCGTGCTGCCGGAGGCATCAACGGTGGCCAGGGCGGCGCCCGTGAACGTCAGCGTGGTGTCGACTTCACTGTTGATGGTGGCGGTTTTCACGGCGGCGCCAAGCGTAACCGCGGTGGCTAGGGAGCCACCAGCAGCGGTCAGGCTACCGGAAAGGTTGAGGGTGTCCAGCTTGCCGCCATTCACTGTCAGGCCCGCTGCAGCATCAACGCCGGCCAGTGCAACATTCGCCGTGGTGGCGGCGGCAGCCGCGGTTGCCGTCAATGCGGTTGCGCCAGTGTTTCTGAAACCGGCGGTCACACCATTGGTCAGGTTGATGGCGGCGACCGCATCATTCACCTGCCACAACTCCTCGATACCCTGGTAAAGCGAGGCATCGGCGAGGGCAGCCGCCGCGGCGGCGCCGTTGATGATGTTCACCACTTCGACATTTTTGATCGTAGCGCCGGCGGCGGTGTTTTCGGTGGCGGTGGTATTGATGTTCAGCGTATCGCGGCCCGCGCCGCCGTCGATGACGTCGAAGGAATTGAGCGTGGTGGCAGCCTTGCCATCGCTATCGATGGGCAACGCTTCGAACACGTCGTTGCCGCCACCGCCATTGAGCACATCCTTGGTGGCGGTCAGGCTGTGAGTTGGCGAGGTGACGCCAGCGTCGATATCGGCGATGGCGGCGGCAACGGTAGCGTCGTCGCTGGTTACGCCATTGATCACGGCCTGCAGGTCAGCCAGATTGTTGGAGCTCTGCTGCGCGGTAACCGAGTAGTAGTTGGATACTTCGATTTTGTTCAGCAGGGCTTCCTTGGCATCCGCCCATTTGGCGCCGGGGGCGTTCAACAACAGCTGCACCGCATCCACGATAAGGGAAGAACGGGACTGGCCGGCATCCAGCTGGCTGACGATCCATTCGTGCGCGGAGGCTTTTGGCTGCGCGGCGACATCGGCATTGCCAATCAGAATGTCGATCAGCTGATCGGCGAATTCGCTGGCGGTGAGATGAGCGGGATAAACCTGCTCGAACTGTGGCTTGGTTTCCAGAATGCCGGCCAGGTCCTTCAGGCTGGAGCCGGCTTCGGTTGCATCCACCAGTACGGAAAGTACGGCAGATCCGGGAGCGGCGTCGAACATACCGATGATCACCGCGGTAAGTTCATCTCTTGCTTCATTTGTAATCAACGCCATTTTTTGGCCTCCTGATGAATTCGTATCGATGCGAGGTGTATTGAAGAACTCGCGTTATACGTTGGCCAGCAGGAGCAATAAGCGGCTTAGTTCACATTGTGCATATACAAAGGCCGCAGCGTGGCATTTTTGCCGTGTTTTTCGCGGTTGAGGATTCGGACTGGAGAGGCCGTGTGGCTGGGAAATCGGTCGATATAAAAAAGCCCCCGGCTCCAAAGAGCCGGGGGCTTTGTCTAGCGTGTTGCATTACTAATGCGCCGACTGATGACAGAGGCGCTTAGTCATGCCGTGTGGCTTAGAACACGTACAGGTCGGTGGTAGCGTCAACGTTATCCAACCCGTGCAGGCCGGTTACGCCTACCAGTTGGATGACGTCACCGTTGGTGACGATGTAGCTGTTGCCGATGTACTCGAACACAGCAGCGCCTGCACCAACGAGCGTAGTTACATCAGCAATCGCCGTAGCCAGGTCGGTCGGGCCAGTACCCTGGAAAGTAACCAAACCATCTTTCAGGCCCGCAGCAATATTATCCGCTGCCTGAGTACCAGCGCCGGCGAGAACGTCGAAGCCATCCTGTGCAGTAGCATCTTCGCCAGCACCCAGACCGATGCTGGAGATTTTGCCACCATCGACGATGGTGATCACATCATCACCAGCGCCCAGCTTGAGTACGCCACCATCAAAGGTGCCGGCAGTCGAAGCTTTCAGGTCAGCCATATTAAAGGTCAAGCCACCGCTCAGACCAGAGGCATCAACCGTAGCCACTTTAGTGGAAGCGTTGAGATCCAGGTTCAGCGCGCTATCGCCAGTTATCGTGATGCTGGCCAGCTTGTCGTTGGTGTCGTTGTAAACCAAGAAGTTGCTTGCATTGTCACCGCTGGAAGCAACCGTCAGAGAGGTAGCTGCTTCACCAGTAATTACCAGCTCTGCAGCGTTCAGATCGGTAGCACCGCCAGGACCTGCGCCGATCGCACCAACGAAGTCGGAGTCGAAATTGGCCGTGATAGAAGTGGCGTTAGTAGCAGTGACGTTGCCATCGACATCACCATTCGTGCTATCCAGTGCCGTAGTACCGGTTTCATCGATATCCAGGCTAATCGTCAGCGCGCCTGCAACTTTCTGGGTCACGCTCAGCGTACCGTTTGCCGTGGCGGCATTATCATCGCCAGTGAAACGGATACCAACGCCTGCACCCAGGTTGTCCAGCGAAGCGCCGCCGGCTACGTCACCGCTAGCAACGATTTCAGTAACAGTATTGTTCTGCGCCAGGATGTCGACATCCAGGTTATGGTCCAGATCAATGACATCGAATACTTCGAAGTTGGAGAAAGCTTTAACGTTGGCAACGCCCACCAACTGCAGCAGCAGGGTATCCGTGCCTGCGCCGCCGTCAATTACGTCGGTGCCATTGATAGCAACGCTGGAGCTGAAAGTATCATCGCCAGCACCCAGATCCAGAGTCAGGACGCCGCTGCTACGAGCAGTAACGTTAACCGTGTCATCACCTGCGCCGGCCTTGATGGTAGTGGTGCCATCGCCAGTGGTGGCAACCTCTATCTTGTCATTACCAGCACCCGCATTAAGGGTAGCATTTACCGACGTGGCTTTGTCGGTGGCGGTAATGATCACCAGTTCATCATTACCGGAGCCGCTCTTGATAGTAGCGACTTCGGCATCCGCGGTGACATATTTAATAGCAGCAGTGCTACCGGACGCATCAACGCTGGTCAGATCTTTGGTCGATGCGAGATCGTTCTCGATAACCAGAGTAGTAGCAACATCAGCATTGACAGTGGCGGACTGCACGTCCTTACCGAGCGTGACAGTGGCGGCCAAGGCACCTTTGGTGGCCAAGCTACCGGACAGATTGAACGTATCCAGTTTGGCGCCAGTCACAGTCAGGGTCGTACCCGCATCAACGCCAGACACCGCAACGTTGGCAGTAGTGGCAGCAGCAGCGGTGCTCGCCGACAATGCGGCTGCGCCAGTGTCTTTGAAGCCAGCGGTAACACTATTGGTCAGGTTGACGGTAGTGGCGGCCGAGTTCACCTGCCACAATTCCTGGACACCCTGATATTTGGAAGCATCGGTAAGGCTACCGGCAGCACCACCAACTGCGCCGCTGCCGTTGATGATGTTGACAACTTCAACATTCTTAACAGTGCCGCCCGCGGTGTCATTGAGGTTATTGGCAAGATCGGTATAAACGTTGAGAGTATCGCGACCAGCGCCACCATCGATGACGTCGAAGGTGTTAAACGTAGTAGCACCTTTGCCATCGGCACCGATAGGCAGCGCTTCGAACACATCGTTGCCATTGCCACCATTAAGCACATCTTTGACAGCAGTCAGATCGTGGGTCGGGGCAGTGATGCCACCATTGATGTTGTCGATAGCAGCGTCAACAGAAGCAGGATCGCTGGTTACGTTGGCAAGCACAGCCTGCAGATCGCCCAGGCTGTTGGAGTTCTGCTGTGCGTCTACCGAGTAGTAGCTGGACACTTCAACTTTGTTCAGCAGGGCGGTTTTGGCATCAGCCCATTTCTCACCAGGGGCGTTCAGCAGCAGCTGTACGGCATCGACGATGACGTCGGAGCGGGCTTCGCCGGCATTCAGTTTGCCAACGATCAGGTCGTGGGCGGAGGCTTTCTGCTGTGCGGTTACTTCGTTGCCAAGCAGGGTATCGATCAGCTTGTCAGCGAATTCGGATGCGGTGTTGTTAGCCGGAT
>DATMFX010000429.1:0-7841 GCA_035555995.1 Hyphomicrobiales bacterium
TCGTAGGGCCAGGGATGGCCCGGAGCCGAGCGCCCCAGGGATGGGCTTGCAGCGTACCCTGGCTGGGCAACAGGGACGACAGAGGCGCAACGATAGAGGTGCGGACCACAACCCCAACCACAGAGGCAATAATTGCCACGAAAGCGGACACCCCTTGCCGCCAAAGCAAGCAAACGTCAGCAAAATATGGAACCACCCACCAAAAACCCTCTGGTCAGCACCAACTAGACAAGTTGGCACGCCACTTGCTCTCGACACCCATGAGCAAACCTTGAGGGAAAAACCGTCATGAGCCTGCTGGACACCGCCTTCGGCGTTTCGCCACTGACGCTCCGTTACCGATCCGAGCGCAGCGCGCAGCTTGCCGCCAACATCGCCAACGCCGCCACCCCCGGTTACCTCGCCAAGGACTACGACTTCGACAGCGCGTTGCGCCACGCCATCGCCGGTTCCGAATCCACACTGCACAGCGAACACCCCCACCACATCCCCGTGCAAGGCCAGGGTGAATTCGGCGACACCCTTTATCGCGTGCCCACCAAGGCCGTTTCCAACGGCAACACCGTCGAAGAGGAAATCGAACAGGCCGCCTTCTCCGAGAACGCGCTGCGTTATCAAAGCAGCCTGCAATTCCTCAACGGCAGCATCCGCAGCCTGCGGCTTGCCATCAAGGGAGAGTGAAACCGATGGGTATCGCCAACATCTACCGCATTACCGGCACCGCGCTGAACTCGCACAGCAAGCAGCTCGATCTGATTGCCAAGAACATGGCCAATTCGCAGGTGATCAGCGGCAGCGAAGCCACCGCGTACCGCGCGCTCCGGCCGATTTTCACGCCGATACTCGACGCCACGATGCAGGGCGACGAAGTGATGGGCGTGCAGGTGGAAGCGCTTGGCGTGTCGACGGCGCAGATCGAAAAGCAACGCATGCCCGAGCACCCGCTGGCCGATGGCAATGGTTACGTGTATCTGGCCAACGTCAACATGGTGGAGGAAATGACCAACATGATTCAGGCCTCGCGCGCCTACCAGTCCAACGTGGAGGTGATGAACACCTCCAAGGATCTGATGCTGCGCACGCTTACGCTCGGCCAGTAACACAGACGAGGAAGACGCATGATCATCGATCAATTGACGGGCGGCGGTAGAGCCCAGGGCGCCACCACCAACAAGCAGGAACTTGGGCAGCAGGATTTTCTCAAGCTGCTGGTGGCGCAGATGAAGAACCAAGACCCCACCAACCCTACGGACAATAGCGAGTTTCTCAGCCAGATGGCGCAGTTTTCCATGGTGTCGGGTATCGACAAGATGAACGGCGCGTTCCAGGGCATCGCCAGCGGATTCTATGCCACCCAAGCCTTGCAGGCCGCCACGCTGGTGGGCCGCGAGGTGCTGGCCGACACCGATACCGTGCTGCTCGAAGAGGGCGCGAGCGTCGGCGGCGTGATCCAGGTGCCCGAGCTTGCCGACGGCTTGAACCTGCAGGTGCGCGATGCCACGGGCAAGCTGGTGCGCACCATCATGACCACCGGCTTCGGCAGCGGCAGCAACGATTTCCGGTGGGACGGCAATGACGAGCAGGGCCGGGCGGTGGCGCCGGGCGCCTACACCGTGCGCGCCACGGTGCTGGTGGAAGGCGAGCAGCTGGCGCTGCCGGTACAGCTTTACCAGCGAGTGGAGAGCGTGGCGATGGACCGCGCCGGCACCCAGGTGCAACTGCAGTTGAGCAACGACGCCAGAATCGGTTTTTCGCAAGTATCACAATTTCGCTAAGCGGCAAGGAGACGACCATGTCATTCGAAACAGCGGTATCGGGCATCAAGGCATCCAGCCTCAGCCTGGGCATCATCGGCAACAACATCGCCAACGCCGGCACCACCGGCTTCAAGGCTTCTCGCGGCGAATTCGCCGACGTCTTCACCACCTCGCTGCTGGGTTCCTCCACGGACACCGCCGGCAAGGGGGTGGCGGTGGTGGGCGTGAATCAGACCTTTACCCAGGGCAACATCACCTACACCGACAACGTGCTGGACATGGCGATCAACGGCAGCGGCTTTTTCGTGCTCAACGACAAGGGCACCAACATCTACAGCCGCGCCGGCAATTTCCAGGTGGACCGCGACGGCCACGTGGTGAACGCGCAGGGCGCCAAGCTGATGGTGTTCAAGACCACGCAAAGCGGCGCGCCCACCGGCGAGATGGTGCCGATGAAGATCGACAGCTCGCTGATCCAGCCGAAGGCCACCGGCGCAATCTCGGTAACGGCCAACCTGGATTCGCGCGCGCTGGTGCCGACCAGCACCTGGCCCACGGACGGTTTCGATGCCTTCGCCGATCCGCCCACGTCGCCGGCGCCGGAAATGTTCAACTCCAGCACCTCCTACACCATCTACGACAGCATGGGGAATGCGCACGTGCAGAGCCTGTACTTCGTCAAGTCGGACACTGCCAATGAATGGAACGTGCATGCACTCATAGACGGCGTGAGCGTGGGCGCTCCCACTCCCATCACCTTCAATACGGCGGGCAAGGTGGATCCCGCCAGCCTGCCGCTGGAGATCGACATCAGCGGCTGGCAACCGCTCGACAGCGAGGGCGTGGCCAGCGGCGCGCTGCCGCAGGACCTGACCATCGACCTGTCCGCGCTGTCGCAGTTCGGCAACGACTTCAGCGTCAACAACATCGCGCAGGACGGCTACACCACCGGCCAGCTGCGCGGGGTGGAGGTGGGCGACAAGGGCGTGGTGTACGCACGCTATACCAACGGCCAGGCGCGCGCGCTCGGCCAGATCGCGCTGGCCAATTTCTCGAATACTGCCGGCCTGCAGCCGCTCGGCAGCACCGCGTGGGCGGAAACCTTCGCCTCGGGCGCGCCCGCCATCGGCGCGCCGGGCACCGCGGGGCTCGGCATGGTGGAATCGGGCGCGCTGGAGGAATCCAACGTGGAAGTGACGCAGCAGCTGGTCGACATGATCGTGGCGCAGCGCAATTTCCAGGCAAACGCCAAGGTGATCCAGACTGTCGATACCGTCACCCAGGCGGTCATCAACCTGCGCTGACGCTGAACGGAGCACGACATGAGCGAGCTGCTCTTGACGGTCATGCAGGGCGCGCGCCGCGTCATGGCGGCGCAGGCCATCAATGCCAACAACCTGGCCAACGTCAGCACTGACGGCTTTCGCGCCGAACTGGTGCATATCGGCGGCCTTGCGGAAGGCGATGCCATCAGCAGCACGCCAGACCTGCGGGTGGGCACGGTGCGCACCACCGGCAATGCGCTGGACGTGGCGCTGACCGACCAGGGCTGGATCGCCATCCAGACGCCGGAGGGCACGGAAGGCTACAGCCGGCGCGGCGATCTGCACGTGGACGCGTTCGGTCAATTGGTCAACGGCATCGGCCAGCCGATCCTGGGCAACGGCGGGCCGATCGCGCTGCCGCCGTTCCAGCGCATCGACATCACCAGCGACGGCTCCATCGCCATCGTGCCGGCGGGTGCCGAGGCCGACACGCTTGCGGTGGTGGACCGCATCAAGCTGGTCAACCCCGATCCCGCGCGTCTCGTGCGCGGCGAGGACGGCACGCTGCGCATGAACGGCGGCGCGCAAGCGGTGCCGGACCCCCTGGTGAGCATCCAGTCCGGCAGCCTGGAAGGCTCCAACGTCAATGCCGTGGGCGAAATGCTGAAAATGATCGACCTGGCGCGGCAGTTCGAAGCGCAGGTCAAACTGATGCGCACGGCGGAGAAAAACTCCAGCGATCTCGCCACCGTGCTGCGTCTGAACTGAGGAAACCCCCATGAACCAATCCCTGTGGATCGCCAAGACCGGCCTCGACGCGCAGCAGACCAAGATGTCGGTGATCTCCAACAACCTGGCCAACGCCAGCACCAGCGGCTACAAGCGCAGCCGTGCCGTGTTCGAAGACCTTTTGTACCAGAACCAGCGCCAGGTGGGCGCGCAGTCCTCGCAGGACACGCTGTATCCCACCGGCCTGATGATCGGCACCGGCGTGCGCACCGTGGCCACCGAGAAGCTCTTTACCCAGGGCGCCATGACCCAGACGCAGAACCCGCTGGACGTGGGCATCGACGGCAAGGGCTTTTTGCAGGTGGAACTGCCGGACGGCTCGCTCGGCTACACCCGCGACGGCGAACTGCAGGTGAACGCGCAGGGCATCCTGGTAACGTCCAGCGGCTACCCCATCCAGCCTTCGGTGACCATTCCCGCGGATGCGCAGAGCGTGACCATCGGCAGCGACGGCACCGTGTCGGTACGCACGCCGGGTGCCGCCACCACGGTGGAAGTGGGCAATCTCCAACTGGTGGATTTCGTGAACGCCGCCGGCCTGCAGCCGATCGGCAGCAATCTGTTCGTGGAATCGAACGCCAGCGGCACCGCGCAGATCGGCACGCCGGGGCTCGACGGCCTCGGCACGCTGCTGCAGGGCTACGTGGAGGGTTCCAACGTCAACGTGGTGGAGGAACTGGTGAGCATGATCGAAACGCAGCGCGCCTACGAGATGAACTCCAAGGCCATCGCCACCTCCGACCAGATGCTGCAGTTCGTCAACAACAACCTGTAGGAACCACGGTCATGCCAGCGCAGATTCCATTCCTCCCGCACCGCGCGGCTACCTTCCTGGCGCTTGCCGGCGCGCTGCTGCTTGGCGCCTGCGCCAGTTCGCGGACACCGGACCCGGACGAAGGCGTGGTGTACCAGCGCGCCGCCATCATGGACGTGGCGCGGCCGCATGCCAACGGCGGCATCTACAACGCCAGCGGCGACATCCGCCTGTTCGAGGACATCAAGGCGCGGCACGTGGGCGACATCCTCACCATCATGCTGGTGGAATCCACCAGCGGGTCCAAAAGCTCCGACACCTCGCTGAGCAAATCCAGTTCCGTGGCGGTAAGCCCGCCGGTGTTCGGCGACACGCTGCGCCAGAACATCGCGCTCAACATGGATTCGGACAACGCCTTCGCCGGCGAAAGCGGCAGCACGCAGCGCAACAGCCTCAGCGGCAGCATTGCGGTGACCATCACGGAGGTTCTGCCCAACGGCAACCTGGTGGTGCAGGGCGAAAAATGGATCGAGATCAACCAGGGCAAGGAATACATCCGCCTGCACGGCGTGGTGCGCCCGCGCGACGTCAGGCCGAACAACACGCTCTATTCCACCCAAGTGGCGGATGCGCGCATTTCCTACAGCGGCACCGGCGCCACCGCAAGCACCAACGTGGTGGGCTGGGCGGCGCGGCTGGTGTTCAGCTCCTTGTTCCCGTTCTGACAGGAAGATTCTTCATGAAACGTGCGTTCCTTTTTCTGCTGCTGGCGCTGGCTGCCGGCGGCTTCGGCAATACCGCCCAGGCCGAGCGTGTCAAGGACATGGTGTCCATCGCCGGTGTGCGCGGCAACCAGCTGGTGGGCTACGGCCTGGTGGTGGGCCTCAACGGCAGCGGCGATCAGACCATGCAGACGCAGTTCACCGTGCAAAGCATGAAAAGCATGCTGGCGCAGCTTGGCGTGGTGGTGCCGGACAACGTCAATCCGCAGCTCAAGAACGTGGCGGCGGTGATGGTGCATGCCGAGCTGCCGGCCTTCGCCAAGCTGGGGCAAAGCATGGACGTGACGGTGTCTTCCATCGGCAACGCCAGCTCGCTGCGCGGCGGCGCGCTGTTGATGACCCCGCTGCGCGGCGCGGACGGGCAGGTGTACGCCATCGCCCAGGGCAACCTGATCGTGGGCGGCCTGGGCGTGGAAGGCGCGGACGGCTCGCGCATCACCGTCAACATTCCAAGCAGCGGCCGCGTGCCGAACGGCGCCACGGTGGAGCGCGAGGTGCCGTCGTCGTTCAGCGATGGCGAGCGACTCTTGACGCTCAATCTGCACCAGAGCGACTTCACCACCGCGCTGCGTTTGACGGAACAGATCAATGCCGCGTTCGGCGTCGGCACCGCCAGTGCGCTCGACGGTTCCTCGGTGCAGGTGCTCGGGCCCGCGGAGACCAATCAAAAGGTGGCGTTCGTGGCCATGCTGGAAAACCTGGAAGTGGAACCGGGCGAGGCGCCGGCGCGCATCATCGTCAATTCACGCACCGGCACCGTGGTGATCGGCGCGCACGTGCGGGTGGAGCAGGCGGCGGTGTCGCACGGTTCGCTCACGGTGACCATCGCCGAGAACCAGCAGGTGAGCCAGCCCGGCCCGTTCTCCAACGGCACCACGCAGACCACCCAGAATTCGCAGGTATTCATCGACGAGGAAGACAACCGCATGTTCCTGTTCCAGCCGGGCGTAACGCTGGACGAACTGGTGCGCGCGGTGAACCAGGTGGGCGCCTCGCCCTCGGACCTGGTGGCGATACTGGAAGCGTTGCGGCAGGTGGGCGCCCTGCGCGCGGAACTGATCGTGATTTGAATCCTGCATCCTGAGGCATATCCAATGAACGGCATCGCGGCAAATTCCGACATGGCCATGGTCTACACCGACCTCGGCAGCCTGCAGGCGCTCAAGGCAAAAAGCCGGGAACAGCCCGACCAGGCGCTGGCCGAAGTGGCGCGGCAGTTCGAATCGCTGTTTACCTCGATGCTGCTCAAATCCATGCGCGCCACGCTGCCGCAGGACGGCTTGATGCAAAGCGGCGATTTGTCCACCTACCAGGACATGTTCGACCAGCAGCTGGCGCTGGACCTGTCGCGGCGCGGCGGGCTTGGGCTGGCGCCGCTGATCGAGCGCCAGCTTGGCATGCTGGCCGCCGTTGATCCCGCCGGTGACGAAGGGGCCGCGCCATGACGGATCTATTGCGCATCGGCACCTCGTCGCTGCTCAACATGCAGCAGGCGATCAATACCGTTGGCCACAACATCACCAACGTCAACACGCCCGGTTACAGCCGGCAGTCGGTGACGTTCGAGGCGCGCTCGGCGCAAAGCTATGGTTTCGGGTACGTGGGCAGTGGCGCCTACATCAGCGGCGTCAATCGCGCCGCCGATGATTTCATGACCTCGCAGATCCACAGCTTCACCGCAAGCGAAAGCCGTTATCGCACGCTGGTGGGCTTTACCTCGCGCCTGGACAGCCTGGTGGCCGACGCCGACAACAGCCTCAACACCTCGCTGCAAGGTTTTTTCAACGCGATGCAGGACGTGGCCACGAACCCCGCCAGCATGCCGGAACGCCATGTGCTGCTGTCGAACGCGACCAATCTGGTGTCGCGGGTGGAAGCGCTCAACAGCCGCTTCGCCTCGCTTGCCAGCGAAGTCGACACCCAGGTGGATACCCTGGTGCGCGACATCAACACCCTGATCGGCAATCTCGGCGCGGTGAACCGCGAGATCGTTAGCGCGGTATCGGCGGGCAAGGGCAATCCGCCGAACGATCTGCTCGACTACCGCGATCAATTGCTGACCCGGCTCGCGGAAAAAGTGGGCATCAGCGTGGTGCCGCAGCAGGACGGCTCGGTGAACGTGTTCGCCGGGCAGGGCCAGGCGCTGGTGGTGGGCACGGAGGTCAACCTGCTGGCCACGCAGCCAAATGCCTACGATGCCTCGCGGCTCGATATCGTGATCAAGGACAGCCCCGGCGCCACGCCGATCAACCGCTTCCTCACCGGGGGCGCGCTGCAGGCCGCGCTGGAATTCCGCGACGGCACGTTGCGCCAGGCGCAATCGCAGCTGGGCCTGATCGCGCTTGGCTTGACCGAAAGTTTCAACGCCCTGCATGAACAAGGGGTGGATCTCGACGGCAACGCCGGCGGCAAGTTCTTTGCCGGGATCAGCCTTGGCGTGGCGGCAAGCGGCCGCAACAAGGGCAATGCGATGCCGCAACTGACGCTGCAGGAT
>DATMFX010000430.1:0-4104 GCA_035555995.1 Hyphomicrobiales bacterium
GAAGCACGGGTGTGCTGCGGTCGCGTCAACCGCGGTCTGGCGATCCATGGCGATACCTTGTTCATGGGTGCCATCGACGGCCACCTGATGGCCATCGACCGCCTGTCGGGGCAGCTGAAGTGGAACATTCGTATCGGCGACCCTTCGCTGGGTTATGCCATCACCGTGGCGCCGCTGGTGATCGGCGACAAGGTGATTGTGGGGCCGGCCGGCGGCGAGTTCGGCATCCGCGGCTTCATTGCCGCCTACGACGTGGAGAATGGCGAAGAGCTGTGGCGCTTCAATACCGTGCCGGGGCCGGGAGAAGACAATTTCGATTCCTGGGAGGATCCGGAACAGGAGGCCTGGAAACTTGGCGGCGGTTCCATCTGGACCACCGGCAGCTATGATCCCGAACTGAACCTGATGTATTGGGGCGTGGGTAACCCCGGCCCCGACTGGAACGGCGATTCCCGGCCGGGCGACAACCTCTACACCGAATCCCTGGTGGCGCTGAATCCCGACACCGGCAAGCTCGTATGGCATTACCAGTTCACCCCGCACGATGAAATGGACTACGACGCCACGCAGGTGCCGGTGCTTGCCGACATCCAATGGGAGGGCAGCGCGCGCAAGGTGCTGATGACCGCCAACCGCAACGGCGTGTTCTATGTGCTCGACCGCACCACCGGCGAATTTCTGCTCGGCAAGCCGTTCGTGGCGGTGAACTGGATGGACGGTTTCGACGCCAAGGGCCGCCCCAACCGGGTGCTGTCGCCCACCGAGGAAGGCACCTTCATCATGCCCAACAACCAGGGCGCCACCAACTGGTATCCGCCTTCGTACAGCCCGCGTACCGGGCTTTTCTACGTGCCCACCTGGGTCGATACCTATTCGGTATACACCAAGCGTCCGGTGGAATACGTGCCCGGCCAGACCTACGTGGGTGCCTATCCCACCATGGCGATGCCGGCCCTGAGCGTGCGCGCCACCAACCAGCGCGTGCCGGAGGAGGGCTATGGCGCGATCCAGGCCATCGACCCGCATACCGGCGAGATCGTGTGGCGCCACGTGATGACCGACGTGACCGACAGCGGCGTGCTCAGCACCGCCACCGACCTGGTGTTCGCCGGTGGCCGGGAAGGTATGTTCTACGCGCTGGACGCCACTACCGGGGAGGAGCTGTGGCGCCAGTCGCTTGGCGGGCAGGTGGCTTCAGGACCGATCAGTTTTGAACTGGAGGGCAAGCAGTACGTAGCCGTGTCCGCCGGCGCGGGCCTCTTCGTATTTGGATTGCGCGAGTAATGGCATGAATCTATGCGCGGCATGATCCGGGCAGGCTTGGCGGCATTGCTGCTGGGGTGCGCCAGTGTTCTGGTCAGTGGCATCCTGGTGACTGGCGCCCTGGCGCAGCCGCCGCCCGATTACAGCGGTTTCGATCATGTCGAGATCCAGGTGGAGGATACCGCGCGTTCCCTGGCGTTCTACCAGCGGCTGTTCGGCGGCGACGCCTGGCGGGATGCCGCCGGCACGCGGCTCTACCTGGCGCTGGGCAAATCGCATCTGGTGCTGGCGCAGGGCATGCCGGCGCAGGCCACGCATTTCGGTCTTGGCATACGCGGCTACGATGCGGCGCAGTTGCAGGACTATCTGGCGCGCGAGGGCATCGCCTGGCAGCAGGGGGCGGCGGCGCTCGAGGTGGAGGACGGCGACGGCATACGGTTGCGTTTGCGGCGAACGGGAAGCTGGTCCGCGCTTGCCGCCACGCTCGAGCCGCTGCCGGGCGAGGCACGTGATGACGCGCCGATATTCGCGGCGCTCGATCTGGATGAGGTGGGGCTGAGTGTTACCGACCTTGAAGTGGATGCGCTGTTCTATGCGCGGGTGCTTGGGCGCAACAGCGTGCTGCAGGCGGGTTCGCTGTGGCATGGCTTCGGCAACTGGCGTTTGCGGTTGAATCAGACGCCGGCGGGGCAGCAGCCGGGCATCGCTTATTTCGGGGTGTTGATTTCCACCACGGATCTGCAGGAGGCGGCCGACGCGGTATTCGCCGCCGGCGGCATCATCGAGGATTTATTGCCGAACGGCTTCAGTTTTTGGGATCCCGACGGCAACCGGGTGATGGTGCGTAGTGTTGCGTTGTTTTGAGTTGGTTTTTCTTGGGCCGCATCGATACTGTCGACCGCGCGCGACATCAGCGCTTCAATTTGGTAAAAAGTGGCCCTTTCAACCTCTGCCACACTACAGGAGCATCCCATGGCAATGATCAAGATCGACGGCAAGGATTACGACACCGACCATCTGTCGGACCAGAGCAAGGCGCAGCTGGTGAATCTGCGGTTCGTGGATACCGAACTGGATCGTCTTCAGGCGCAAATTGCCGTGTTGCAGACGGCACGCCAGGTGTACGTGCGCGCACTGAAGGACGCGCTGGGCAGCGACGCGCCCGTGCCGGCCGCCAACGCCAACTGAATATCGCCGACTGCCGATACAGGCCACTAACGGCGCAGGAGAAAGCATCATGACCGATACCCATCCTGTACGCCCGAACCGCCCCATGCGGTTCCTCGCCCTTGCGGCGGCACTGGCCTGCGCCATGCCGCTGCAGGCGCAACAAACCCAGGTTTTCACCAACTTCCGCCTGTTCGACGGCACCGGTGCCGATGTGGTGGAAGATGCGGCCATGCTGGTGCGTGATGGGCGTATTGTGGCGATTGGGCCAGCCGCCACGCTGCAGCTGCCCGCCGACGCCGCAAGCACCGATCTTGGCGGCGCTTTCGTGATGCCCGGCATGATCAATGCCCACGGGCACGTGGCGCAGGATACTGCGCGCAAGCTGGATATTTCCGCGCAATACGGCATCACCACGGTGCTCAGCCTCGGTGGCGAGGATGCTTCGCACGTGGCGCTGCGCGACGCGCAGGATCCGGCGGCGCCGGACACCGCGCGCTTGCTCGTTGCCGGTCCGATCCAGGAACGCCTGGAAAGTCCCGCCGATGCCGTGTTGGGCGTTGCCCAGCTGCGGACGCTGGACGTGGACTGGGTGAAGGCACGGGTGATGAACGGCAACATGAGCGATGAAGTGGCCCGCGTGCTGGTGGATTCGGCGCATGCGGCCGATCTGAAGGTGGCGGCGCACATCTACACGCTCGATGAAGCCAAGGGCATGCTGCGCGCCGGGCTCGACGTGCTGGCGCACAGCGTGCGTGACCAGCCGGTGGATGTCGAGTTGCTGGAACTCATGGATGAAAATCAATCCTGTCTCATTCCCACGCTGACGCGCGAGGTGTCCACCTACGTGTATGCCGACCGTCCCGATTTCTTCGATGACCCGTTCTTTGCCAACGCGGCAAGCGCGGCGGAGATTGCCGCGCTCAGCGAGCCACAGGCGCAGGAGCGCTACGCCGGCAACGTGGCGCGTGGCGAGGCGGACCTCGCGATGGCGCAGCGCAATCTGAAGATCGCGCACGATGCCGGTCTGCGCGTGGCGCTCGGCACCGACAGCGGCGCATTCGCGGATCGTTTCGTGGGGTATTTCGAGCATCTGGAACTGCAGTTGATGGTCGACGCCGGCCTGACGCCGCGCGATGCCTTGCTTGCCGCCACCAGCGTGGCCGCCGACTGCATGGACATGGAAGGCGTGGGCACGCTTGCCAACGGCAACTGGGCCGACTTCCTGGTGCTGGCGGATGATCCGCTGCGTGACATCGGCAACACCCGCACGCTGCAAGAAGTATGGCTGGCGGGTACGCGCTTCACTCTTGATTGACCGGGCGGGCTGCGCACCTGCGTGGCCCGCCCCGTTCTCCTTCCGAGGCCTTCCCCACGGGGTTTTATTCCGCGCTTCCCTGGCGTGATTCCGTACGATCGATCGCGCCGCTGTCGAGCAGTGGCGCGGCATCGAGTTCCTCGGCGCCCAGCAGCAGCGCCAGTTTTTCCATCCCCGTCAGAATCAGCGCCTGTTCCCAGGCCGGGAGCTGCGAAAAGCGCTCCGTGAACGTCATCTGCAACAAATCCGGCGCGCCATCCAGCGTGGCCTGTCCGCTTGGCGTGACGCTGAGGATGAACTGCCGCTTGTCGCGTTCGCTGCGCCGGCGTTCCACGAAGGCGAGGGCAGCCAGACGG
>DATMFX010000431.1:0-5083 GCA_035555995.1 Hyphomicrobiales bacterium
GAAGGCCGAGGAAGAATTTTGCACGGCGGGCATCAGCCGATAGATTTCCGCCGACGGCCTGCGGGTGAGGTCGAAATACATGTGGTCCTCCACCACGCCGATCACCGTCGCCGGCTCATGCACGACGTTGTTGCCGGACCCTCTGCGCAGGAGCACCGGCTTGCCCACTGCCTCGCCGGCATCGGCAAAGCCGAGCGCGGCGGCGGCCTGGCGATTGATCACGATTCGCTCGCTCACCCGCTGGCCTAGGGCCGCGCCGCGGTAATCGACGTCCCGCTGCAGGTCGAACTCCCTTCCCGCCAGCATGGGCACTCCCAGCATGCCGAAGCTGTCGAAACCAATCGTTCTGTTTTCCACAACAACGCCATTTTGATCGTCGGTACTGCGCACCAGAAGCGCCTCATTTGCAAAGGATATCCCCTGCGTATTCGGTTGGTTGTTGATCGGCCTGGCCATCCTGACGCCCGGAATGCCTTCCAGCGCGTTGACCAACACCATGGCGCTCGGGATACCACTGCCAAAATCACCCTGCACTGCTGCCAGGTTGGAGGGCTCGAACCCCAGGGGCTGCCGTGCCGTCACCCGCAGCTGCGCATACACCGCAAGCGTGGCCACCACCAGAAAGATCGCCACCGCGAATTGCCCCGCCAACAACACCGTCCGAAAATTCAACCCGCCCTTGAGGGAAGCAAGCGACGGCGCCAGGCTGCGCATCGGCCTCTGGCGCGCCAGCACGAGCGCAGGGTAATACCCCACGATTACGCCAAGCAGCACGGCGAAACCCACCAACACCGCAACGTCCACACCGTCCAAAGACGGCAGGGCGGGCACGAACAGCAGGCCCTCGAAAACCGGGCGCAGCAGCCCGATCAGGCCTAGCGCGGGAAGCAGTGCAAGTAGGGCCAGCGCCACCGACCCGCCAAGAAACTGCAATGCGATCTGGGAACGTTCGGCGCCAAGCGATTTGAGTATGCCTACCTCCTGAACGCGGCCGGGCACCGCGGCGAGGTTGATGCACACTGCATTGGTGGCGGACACCAACAATACCAGTACGCCCACGGCGATGAAGGTGGCCAGCTGCAGCGGATCGCCGTGCGGGGCAAGGAGTGGGTTTTCGGCGGAGTGGAAGTAGATGTCGCGCAGCGGCTCCAATCTCAGCCGGTACGACACCGGCGGTTGTCCGGACGCCACTTGTGCTGCCCCGCCGGAATATCGATCCGCATAGTCATCAAGCGCCTGCTGTACCAATACTGGAGTATTGTCGGGCGTCAGCTTTATCCAGAGCGTCGATATCGAGAAAGGTAGCGGTAACAGCTTGGCGGACTGATCACCGCGCATGGTCAGCGCCGCGAAGTCCGTGGCATGGCTGACCGGCTCCGGCAACCTAAAGATGGCGGCAACCTCGAGCGGTACATCTTCGCCTTTTGTTATATTTGGCACCCCGTTGACGAACTGCATCCCGCGTAATCCTTCAATGGTAACTGTCGCGCCCATCGAAGCAGTTGCATCGCCGAATATGGCCCGGGCCTGCCCCTCTTCCAAAGCAATCAGCCCTGGCTGCCGTAGCACTTGCTCGAGACTGCCAGCCAGTACCTCTGTCTGAAAAACATCCAAAAAGGACGCATCTACCGCTTGCAGCGGTATATATACGGAGTGATCTTCATACAGAATATTTGTACTCAGAAAGCGGGCGCTGGCAGTGGACTGGACAAGATCGTCCAGATGATCGAGCAGCGGACCAATACGAAATTCCGGCAGAGTGGCGGTGATGGTGCCCGCCCCCACGGTTTCCTCCAGCACGCGGTAGATCACCTGGCCATCCGGCCAGAGGCGGTCGTGGCTGACTTCCTGCTTCACGTGCAGGTAGATCAAGGAGGAAAGGGACAGGCCAATGGCCAAGCTGATCATGGTGAGCAGCGAGCTTTCGCGATCCTGCCATAACCCGCTGAACGTGCGTTTCAGAAAATAGAACAGCATGAACCCCTCCTTTATTGTTCTGGGACCCACAGCCATTTTCACAATGGCGCAGGCAGAAGGATTTGGGTTGGCCTTCAGCGGCGACGTCCCACCCGGCTGAAGTGCGCGCTCACGGCAGTCACCTGAACCGCTCGGCACGTGAGAGTATAACCACACTCATGACAAACATTCCAAAAATGGCCGAACCAGCACCGGTGTCAGCTTATCGGTCAACCGCCAAGCGCACAGGCTTGCCGATGCGGCTCAGCATTTCCACCAGCGCATCGATGGTGAATTTGGCCGTCTTGCCGTTCACCACATCCGATACCCGCGGGCGTGACACCATCAGTACTTCTGCCGCCTCGGCCTGTTTCAATTGATGCTGCTCGATCCAGGCCGCCAGCTCGGCCATGAGCTGTTCCTTGAGCCGCCTGGTGTCGTTGATCTGCTTTTGCGATGCCGCGTACAGCCGCTTGGCTTCCGCCGGCGCAAACCCCAGTTCCAGAAACAAATTCGCCCCTGGTTTGGTGATACGGCGAATTTCAGTGTCGATTTTCATGCGCTGTTCCTCCTTGTCTCGATAATGGCTTTATAGCGAACCTTCGCCACGTGCTTGTCCGGCCAGCTTGTCGCTTGTGTCTTCTTTTGAAAACAATGCAGGACGTATACGGCCTCCTCGAACTTGGCGACGTACATTACGCGAAACGCGCCACTCGCCTCCCGGATGCGGATTTCGCGCACGCCGACGCCGGCTTCGCTGAAAGGTTTCCAATCCTCTGGCTCCAGCCCCGCCTGTACCTTGGCCAATTGGAAACCCGCCTGCCGGCGTGCTTCGGAGGGAAAAGCCAATAGATCATCGTAAGCTGAGCCCAGCCAGAGGATTTCCTTTTCCACATTATAGTTCCTGTATAAAATTTTATACAATATTTTACTGACCCAATTGATCCATGCGCGTCCAACCAGGCGTCCCGGCCCTGCCATCGCTATTCCCCCTGCCGATACTGAATCGTCTCCAACAGTTGCAACCGTTCCACACGCTCACTACCGGCAAGGTCGGCAATGGTGCGGGCGATGCGCAAGATGCGCAGGCAGGCACGTGTAGACAGCTGGTATTGCTGCATCGCTTGCCGCAACAGCGCCTGCTCCCCTTCCCGCAATGAGCAAACTTCCTGTAGCTCGCCCTGCTCCAGGCGCGCATTCAATTTGTTCTGGCGTTCCATTTGTCTTAAGCGGCAGGCTTGTACCTGCTGACGCAGCGCCGGACTTTGCTTGTCGGCAGAGAGCGGCTGGCGCAGCAGCCGTTCGCGTTCTTCCTGGCGCAGGCGTGGCATCCATACCTGCATGTCGATGCGATCCAGCAAAGGGCCGGACAGACGTTGCTGGTATTGGCGAATACGGTCGGGCGTGCAGCGACATTCCTTCTCGCCGTCGCCGGAATAACCGCAGGGGCAGTTATTGCAGGTGGCCAGCAACATGAAACGCGCCGGCAGGCTTACCTGATAACGGGCGCGCGAGATGAGGATGCTGCCATTTTCCAGGGGCTCGCGCAGCGCCTCCAGCGCCTTGGGCGCGAACTCCGGCAGTTCGTCCAGAAACAGGACGCCATGGTGCGCCAGCGATACCTCGCCTGGATGCAGCGAGCTGCCACCTCCCACCAGTGCCACGCCGGAACTGGTGTGGTGCGGCGCACGGAATGGTGGACACGCCCAGGCAATGGCGTCCGGCACCTTGCCCGCCATGCCATGCAGCGTGGCCACTTCGATCGCTTGTTCAAAATCCAGCGCAGGCAATATTCCCGGCAAGCGTGCGGCAAGCATGCTCTTGCCGGTGCCGGGTGGACCGCGCAGCAACAGATTGTGGGCGCCGGCAGCGGCCACCACCAGTGCACGCTTGGCGCCTTCCTGTCCTATCACCTCGCTGAAATCGGGCAGCACCGGCGCTGTCGGCGCCGCTTCCGTCACCGGGACGGGTAGCTCGGTTTCACCGCGCAGGAATTCCAGCACCTGCAGCAGATGCCCACACAGGCGCACTTCGCTCTGCCTGGGCAACGCGGCTTCCATGCCATTTCCCTGCGGCACAATGCTCAGACGTCCCTCGCGCCCCGCCGCCAACAGACTTGGAAGTATCGCCGGTACCGCCCGCACCTCGCCTGACAACGCCAGTTCACCCTGGAATTCCAGACGATCCAGCGCCACGCCGCGCAACTGATTGGACGCCGCCAGTATGCCGATCGCCATCGCCAGGTCGAAACGCCCACCCGCCTTGGGCAATTCCGCCGGCGCGAGATTGATGGTGATGCGCCGTTGCGGGAATTCCAGGTTGGCGTTGAGTATCGCGCTGCGCACCCGTTCGCGGCTTTCCTTCACCGCCGTTTCCGGCAAGCCCACCAACGTGAAACCAGGCAAGCCGTTGGACAGATGTACCTCCACCGTCACCAACGGCGCTTCCATGCCAAGCACGGCACGGGAATAGACGCGAGCCAGAGCCATTGTGTTTCCTGAAGATTGTCAGGCTCTGTGTAGTCCAGGTGTGGGGGATTGGCCAGTTTTTATCGGGGAGGAGTCGGGTAAAGAAGCTACGCTTTCCGTATCGGCGTAGACTAAAACGCGAAAGCTGCTGAGCTTGGAGGTGGGGTAGAGACGGATCAACGGCCAGAAAAACAAACCCCGGGCTCGTCACTGGCGCGAAGTCAGGAGAGGAGTACCCGGGGACTGAACGGATGGTAGTTACCGGATAGCAGGGATGCAGGCCCGATACGATTCACCGATACTCGCTTAGTTCCTGCCTTCACCCGTGCAGCACACGCAAGGCATGCTCGGGGTCTTCGGCAACGATGCGCAACAGAACCTTGGCCGGTCCCGTCGGGCGACGACGTCCCTGCTCCCAGTTTTCCAATGTGCGGTGGCTTACGCCAATCAGCGCCGCGAAACGCATCTGAGACAACCCGGTCATCTCCCGAATCGCCTTCACTTCCGGCTCCTCGAACCGGCGCACACGGTCCGGCTTTTTCTTACCTTTGGTGATGGCGTCCATTTCCTTCACGCTGGCCATCAATTCGTTGAACATTTGCTTGTCCATACTCACCACCTTTCGACAATCTGTTGCAGCAGTTTCTTCTGCTCCACTG
>DATMFX010000432.1:0-10418 GCA_035555995.1 Hyphomicrobiales bacterium
ATCACCAACATCGGCACCTTCCGCGCCTACGTGGACCGCTACCTGCGCAGCCACCCCGGCATCAACCAGGACATGACCTTCATCGTGCGCCTGCTCGCCCCCACCGCCGAGGGCCTGCCGCTGGAGTTGTACTGCTTCACCAAGAGCGTGGCGTGGGTGGATTACGAAGCCGTGCAGGGCGACGTGTTCGATCACCTTCTTGCCATCGTGCCGGAATTCGGCCTGCGCCTGTTCCAAAGCCCAAGCGGGCACGACGTGCGCGAGGCGATGCGGTGGCTGGCCCAACCGGCGGCTGAAGAGGTCGTGGAGGCCTCGCCAGAACAGCCGGGGCAGGAACAAGACCACTAAGCGCCGCCAGATCCAGTCCCGTGGCCCTGCCCGCAAGCATGTTGTATAGCTTACCCGGCGTTCTGCTGGTGCTGGCCGCGCTGCTGCCCGGCGCGACCGCCGCGCAAGATGTACAACACTTCGAGCAGCGCTACGCGGAGGTATTGGGCACCACGCTGGAACTGTCCATGTATGGTCCGGACCTGCCCGCGATGGAGCGCGCGGCGGCAGCGGCATTGGCGGAGATCGAACGGCTCGATGGCATATTCTCGCACCGCCGCCAGGACAGCGAAGTAATGCGCCTCAACCGCGCGCGGCTCGTCACGGGCGCTTCTTCCGAGTTGCTGGATCTCATCGAATTGTGTGCACAGTGGGAACAGGCCAGCGAATCCCGCTTCAGTTGCAAGCTCGGCCGCCTTCAGGCGCTCTGGGACGAGGCGGAACGGAGCCAGGTGCTACCGGACCAACAGCAACTAAGGCGGCTTGCCGCCACCATCGCCACGGCCAGGCCGGCGCTCTTTCGTGGTACCCGCACCGTTTCGCTGCCGGAACCGGTGGAACTGGATATGACTGATATCGCCACGGGCTTCATCCTGGACCACGTGTTGACCTTGCTGCGCCGGAACCTGCCGGACGCCACCGCCATTGGAATGGATCTCGTCGGCACAGACGCCATCTACTGGGGACAGCCGCCCGCCATCGACGGCTGGCACGTGGACATTGCCCACCCCCTGCAGGCCGAGGACGGCGGACCGCTGATCACACTCAGCACCACCGGTCGCGCGATCACCGTCCGCAGCCACCTCGACCGCTACCGCACAATCGCCGGACAGCGCTACAGCCAAACCCTGGTTCCCGGCAGCGGCTGGCCCGTGGAAAACGGTATCGGCGCCATCGCCCTGGCCTCCAGCGCGGTAGCCTCAAACGTCGCCGCCACCGCGATGACCCTGCAGTCCACCGCCGCCGCCATCGCCTGGACCGATGCCCAGGACAACCTCGATGCCATGGCCCTGGACGCAAGCGGCAATCATGCGGAATCGGCCCGCTGGCAAACCTTCGTCGCCGAAGAAACCAGCCTCAACGACGACAGCGTGCTGGCGCTCACCTACACGCTGCCGCCCTTGCAGCCTCAGGGAACCTATTACCGCCCCTACCTGGCAATCTGGATCAGCGATCCGGACCAGCGTCCACGCAAGAACCTGCTGCTGCTCGGCCAGGAGCAGCGCTGGGCGCGTGAAAATTCACGGTGGTGGCGGCGCGTGGGGCGCACTGATCCTTCTCTGGTGGACGGCATCGCCCGCCCTACCCGGGCGCCGGGCGAATATCGCCTCATCTGGGATGGACGCGACGAGGATGGCGCCAAACTCGCGCACGGCGACTACCTGCTGCACCTCGAAGCGGCGCGCCAGGAAGGCGGCCATTCCTACCTGGCCATCCCCTTCAGCCTCGGCACGGCACAATCGCTGGAACTACCAGGCGAAGGCGAGTTGGGACGCATCGTGCTGGATACGGTACCGCGCCGATGATCCGCAAGTCCGACAAGCTCACCGCGCCTCACCAAAATCCGCCGGCAGCGGCCAGTTGCCATTGTAGGGTTCCCAGTTGGGAGCGGGTTCGCCCGGTTCGGGGTAGTAGATGACGGAGTAGATTTCCGAGATCAGGTTGTCCTCGACGTAGAACAGTTCCAGGAACACGCAGCGGCGCTGGAAGCCGTTGGCGTTGCGCATGAAGATGGCCGAGGTGACCACCACCTGTTGTTCCTCGTCCACGATGGGGAAGCGGCGGGCGCCGACCAGCGAAATGTTGAAGTTGTCGAAATTGGAGCCGCAGTTGGTCTGCCCGTTATAGCCGTCGTTCCGTCCTTCCGCCAAGGGGCGGCCGGTGACCAGCACGCCGTTCTCCGCGCGGAAGCAATCGGGATGCGCCAGCACCAGCGAGCCGTCACCCGCGGTCAGGCCGTCAAAGTAGCTGTTGGAGATACCCAGCAGCGACGCGCGAGACAAGCGCTGTGCCGCCGGCACGTCGCGAATGCGCGGCGGACTCTCGAGCAGATAACCGGGATTGGCCATCAGTTGCCCGGTGCCGTCGGGCTGGGCCGGACCATTCATGGCGCCAAGCATCGGCGCGGTGATGAACCATTCGGCTTCCGCGATCTGGCGATCCAGCACCTTGATCCGCACCATGGCCACTTCTTCCGGACGGTCGTCGGTCTGCACCACGCCGAACCACAGGCCTTCTCCCGTGCGAGGATCGAGATAATAGCGGGCACCGTCGCGCAGCCCCGTGACATGTTCCCACACGCCGTTGCCGACGCGTTTCACGATCGTGTTTTCCGTTTGCCGGTAACCGGGCATCAGCGATGCAGCCGACGTGTCGCCTGCAACGACAGCGTTCATGTAACCGGTGATGAGTTCCTGCAGACAAGCGCGGTCGCAATCGTTGGTGGCTGCCGACGCACCGAGCGGCGACAGCAGTGCGGCAATCAGCGCCAAGGGGAAAAGGTATCGCATGGGAGTTCCTCCTTTGTTGTTTTTATGAGGCACGCAGGGCCAAGGCCCGCGCTGATAATACGCAGGAAAATGTGGGAACGATAGGTTGGACAAAATATGCAACCGGATAAAGACGGTTTTTTCAACCAGAGAAAAGCGGAGCTTCTAACCCCATAAAAGCGGACTTATGATCCAGGCATTCATAGCGGTTCCGTACCCGAATCCACAGCCACGGCATAGTCCCGGAAAAACTGCACCGCTCCTGCCTCATCGATTTCACTGGCGGCAACACCCAGCACAAAAACAATGATTTCCTCCTGGGTGGCCTCCAGACTCCAGCCATTCAAGGCCAGGAATACATCCGCCGCCAGAAAGGCCGTGCGCTTGTTGCCATCGATGAACGGATGATTCTTCACCAAACCGAACAAGTAGGCAGCCGCCAACTCGAAAACGTCAGCATCGGCGTAATGGGGCTTCTGCAGCGGGCGATTCAAAGCGGATTCCAGCAGGCCCTCGTCACGCAATCCCGCGCCACCGCCGTGCTGCCGCAACTGCTCCGCATGAATCGCTTCGATAAAGGGGCGGTCGTCCAGAACGATCATTTGGCCAATTCCCGCAGGGCGACCTCGTATTTTTTCATGCGCTCGCGCGCCACCTTCATGCGGGCTTCGAAATTCTGTGCGGAATCAACGAGCGGACGCAGACGGATTTCTCCCTGATCCGCAAGCAACACCACATTGTCGCCGGCACGCAGGCCGAGACGCTCAAGCAGGTCCTTGGGGATGATGACGCCTTCGGAATTGCCGATCTTGCGGATGACGGAGTTCATGATCGTGTGTCCTGAATGACTTGCCAGGCATTGTTATAACTCAAGTTACAACATTGAACAAGAACAACCGGTGCTGTGCTCAGGTGCCGGAACCCTCCACCGGTGAGAAGGGAGAGAGAGGCAGAGGGACTGCTTCCAGCACCTGAGCACAGCATCGACAAACACCGCGCAAGGCCGCGATGCGCCACCATGGAGATAGGTTCAGCGTTTCCTCAGATCAGTTCGCCATCCATCAGTTCCACCTTGCGCGCCGCCCGCTGCGCGAAGCGGGCGTCGTGGGTCACCATGCAGATGGTGCGCCCTTCCGCGTTCAGCTCGTCCAAGAGGTCCATGATGGCAGCGCCGTTGAAAGTATCCAGGTTGCCGGTGGGCTCGTCCGCCAGCAGGATCGACGGGTTGTTCACGATGCCTCGCGCCACCGCCACGCGCTGCTGCTGGCCGCCGGAAAGTTGCGAGGGATAGTGACTGGCGCGGTGGTCCATGTGCACCTTGCGCAGCTTGTCCATCACTACGTCATGGCGCGCCGATTTCGGCATCTTGCCGTACACCAGCGGCAACTCCACGTTCTCGAACACCGTCATGTCGCCGATCAGGTTGAAGGCTTGGAACACGAAGCCGATTTCCTTGTTGCGCAGCGCGGCGCGCTGGTAGGCGTCCAACCCCGCCGCCTCATGACCATTCAGTAAATAATGGCCGCTGGTGGGACTGTCGAGCAGGCCGATGATGGAGAGCAACGTGGACTTGCCGCAACCCGAAGGGCCGGCGATGGAGACGTACTCGCCCTCTTTGATGCTGAGGGAAATATCGTTCACCGCGCGCGTTTCGATGCTGTCGGTGAGGAAGTGGCGGCTGATGTTGTGGAGTTCGATCAACGCGGCGGTTGGGGTCATGGGATTCTCCTGATGTAGTGATGTCTTCATAAGGGTGCGCGACTCGTCTGTCATTCACTGCGCAATGCCGATACCGGCTCCATCCTGGCGGCTCTACGGGCCGGCAGGTACAACGCAAGCAGCACCGTCAAGCTCAGCACCAGCGCGCTTGCCAGATAGATAAGAGGATTCATCGCTGACGTTTCATACAGCAGCGGCTCAATGGATGGCGCGGCAACGAGCATCAGCGCCAAGCCCAGCAGTAGACCACGCAGAAAGATTTTCAGACCCTGAAAAATGAACAGACGCATGATGCCGGTCGGGTGGGCGCCAATGGCCATGTGCACGCCGATCTCGCGCACGCGCTGGCTGATGTTGTAGGAAACCACACCAATGACGCCGGAAAGCGTTACTACCAAGGCCAGTACGCCGAAGACTGCGATCAAACTGGTGCGTAACTTCGTTGGTGCCAGCCACTGATCTCTTACTTCATCGAGCGGCGTGATCGCGTCGATCGGTTGCAAGGGATCGAGCCGCTGTATGATTGCAGCGACGGCGTTGGCGGTCTGCCGCAGATCAGTGGTGGTTTTGACGTAAAGGTTGATCCTCTGCGTCGGGCTCGCCCCATAGTGGGTATAAACCATTGCGGCATCTGGAGTATCGATACCACGCGCACGAATGTCCCCCACAATTCCAATGATCGCTGCCCAGTTGTTACCCTGATTCAGTGATATGCGCTGCCCAACCGCATCGCCTCCAGCAAAATACCGGGTAGCGAACTTGTCATTGACCACTACGACTTCCGGTGCATTCTCATCATCGCTACCCGCGAAAATTCGACCGGCCAGCAATGGAATGCGCATTACACTGAAGAAGTCCTGCGATACGATAGTGAAGCGTTCGCGTATCGCCAGATCTCCACCATCCACGCCCCTACGTTCCAGCACCATGGGCATCGCTGGAAAGCCTCCCCCTTGTAGCAATGGCGTTCCAGAAATTCCAGAAGCCGTCACTCCCGGCAACACTCTGGCTTCCGCCAGTACTTGCAGCATCATGTCTCGCTCCGGCCACATGGTCGATATATCCATGCCACGCATGGTTGTACTCAACATGACTACGCTTTCGGTGTCGTACCCGGTGGGTTGATTGGTGAGACCATAGAGGCTCGAGACCATCAGCGCGGTACTGGTCAGCATCACGAAGGCTAGCGCACACTGAGCGGCCAGCAGCGTATCCCTGAGACTTTTTGCACCGATTGAAGATGTAGCTTTATCTCCCCCTTCCTTCAAACTTCGATTGATATCCCGCGTCTGTACACTCGCGACAAAGGCACTTATAAGACCAGTTGCCACTGCGAGTACCAGGCAAAACCACAGCACGCGTCCGTCCAGGCTTATCTCTGTCGCCAGCGGGGTGTAGATAGCCGCGAATTCGGCTAGGAAGCGAAGCCATATGGCCGCCAGAACCAAACCGGCCAAACCGCCGATGACGGAAATCACGATGCATTCCGTGAGCAGTTGTCGCCTGATCCTGCCAGGATCGGCGCCAACCGCTTCACGCACTGCCAACTCTTGACTGCGTCGCATCACGCCGGCAAGCGTAATATTGGCGAAATTGAGACTGACAATCAGCACCACGAGAGCCGCCAGGGACATCAACAAACTAACTGTCCTCGCCGAAGCTCCGATGATGTCTTCCTTCAATGGCTTCAAGCTGATGGTGTAGCCCGAATCTTCGGAATAAATATCCGGGTAGTTGCTCTTCAGTTGGCCGACAAGTATCTCGAGGTCAAGGCGGGCCTTCTCCAGAGATACACTATCGCCCAGCTTCCCGATGACATGGCTGACAACGCCTTGCCTTCTTTCATTCATGACTCTTTCATTCGACATGACAAAGTCATTGGCAGCCGTTATCCAGACATCGTTGATGCCAGGATAGGGCGGCATTTCGGGCAATACGCCGACAACCGTATAGGAGAACCCGTTCATCTCCATCGTGGTGCCGAGCACATCCGGACTCCCGCCGAACTCCTCAATCCAAAAGCGGTTACCGAGCAGCATTACTGGTGCTGCACCAGAACGATCGTCCTCCGGAGCAAACAACCGACCCAATGCCGGAGTAAGCCCCAAAGTCGCAAAGAAACTGCCATCCACGGTGCCAGTATCAACCAAGAAGGGACCACGATCGCTGTACAGTGTCCATTGCTCCTGAAAGTACTGGATAACTGCAGAAAACGCCGAGCTCTGCTCACGTATGTCAGTGAGTGTTAGCAGCGACCATGGCATGTCATCGAGCTGATTACCCGGCTCGTGCTGCTCCAGCTTCACCAACCTGTCGCCATCCGCATAGGGCAACGGTGCCAGCAGCACGTGCCAGGTCATGCTGAACATGGCGGTGTTGACGCCGATGCCAAGCGCCAACGTGACGATAATCAACAGCGACGTCGCCGGCTGTCGCAGCAGATTGCGCCAAGCGTAGGCAATGTCATGCAGCAGTTGGTTCATGCCTCGGCTCCGTTATTGTTGTTATTCGGCATGCAGCGCCTCCATCGGATGCAGCGCACCTGCCTTGCGGGCGGGGAGGTAAAGCGCGCCAAGAACCATGAGGGTCAACACCAGCACGCTGAATGAATACAGGCCAATATCCACTGCAGCAGTTTGGTACAGCAGCGGCGTCAAAAACGGTGCCAGCGCAAGCATCGACACCAGCCCAAGCAGCAGCCCTATGGCATACACTCTTAGGCCTTCAGAGAGGAACAAGCGCATGATGTTGGCAGGCGTCGCGCCCGTCGCCATGTGAATACCGATTTCACGCATACGTTGATTGATGTTGTAAGAGACGACACCGATGACACCGCAGAATGTGACGATCAGCGAAAGCGCTCCAAACACGCCGATACCGATTGCGCGCAGTCTCGCCGGTTCCATCCATTCAGACTTGAGGGCATCCAGCGTTACCGCCCGCTCCACCGGCTGGCGCGGATTCAGGTCGTGTACGATGGCCGTGACGACACTCGTCAAAGCGTTCGGCTCATTCGTGCTGCTTACATACAGGCTCAGCGACTCACTGTAGTTCTGCCAGTAGGACAAATAGATTGCGGCCTGGTCGATTCTGTCCAGACCCTGCGAACGGATATCGGCGACAACACCAACTATGGTGAGCCAGGGCCCGCTATAGCCGAATCGTATGTGTTGTCCCAGTGCATCGCCCTTGGGAAAGAGTTTCTGCGCCAAACCTTCACTGACGATGGCGACGCGTGGCGCCTCCTCGTCGTCGGCTGCCGTGAAATCACGGCCATGCAGCAAGGGGATGTCCAATGAACCGAAGAACCCCTCGGACACGGCCCTGCGTACCGCCACCGGCGCCGCGCCATCGGCGAATACCCTGCCCTCCACCGAAAATGGCGGCATCAAGGATAGATAAGCCACATCCTGCAGAAGAGGCTCGCCACTTAAGACAGCCGCGCCGTTCACGCCGGGCACAGCGCGCACCTCTTCAAGCAATTGCCGGTTGAAATCGCCGGCCATCACCCGCCAATCGTCGCCAGGCTGGAGGGTGAGCGGCAGGTTCACCACGAGTATCCGCGAGGCCTCGTATCCGGCATCCTGGGCATGGAGCCTATAAAGACTGGAAATGATCAATGCCGACGTCGTCAACAGAACGAACGCAAGCGTGTATTGCGTCAGCAACAGCAGGCGCCGTTTCTTCACACCCAGCGATGACGCCGTAACCTTGTCGCCTCCTTCCTTCAGGCATTTGTTTATGTCCCGGCTGGTCATCGTCGACATGATGCCAATGAAACACCCCGTGACCAGCACCGTACCCAAGGCCAACAGCAGCACCGTGCCGTTCATATGAATCTCGCTTGCCAAAGGCGTATAGCCGGCGGCGAAATCCGCCAGCAGACGCAGGCAACCATAGGCAATCACCACGGCCACCAGGCCGCCCATCGCCGAGAACAACACACTTTCCGCCAGTAGCTGGCGCACTATCATGGCAGGATTCGCGCCGACGGCTTCCCGGATCGCAAATTCCTGACTTCTTACCAAAGTCCTGCCAAGCACGAGACTGGCGATGTTCGCGGCGGCAATCACCAGTACCAGGAACGACAGTCCCGCCATCAGCGCAAACGTGGCATCGGCGTTTTCCAGCAGCACACTACGCAAGGGCCTGGCAACAATGTGGTAGCCCTCCGGATAGATATCAGGGTAAGCCACGCCCAGGCGTTGCGCCGTGATTCCCAGCTCGGCACTCGCCCGGGACAAATCAGCCCCATCCTGCAGGCGTCCAAATACAGCGTGCAGCGGACCATAGCCTCGCTTGTCTTCAGCGTTCGGAGAAAAAGCACGGTAGGGGTCTGTGGTCTCCGGAATCCAGACGGCATTGGCATGCGGAAAAGGCGGCAGCTCCGGCAGCACGCCTATCACCGTATACGCCACATTCATTATTTCCAAAGTGCTGCCGACCGCAGCAGGATCTCGTCCATATTCCTGATTCCAGAACGCATACGACAGTAGAGCCACCGGTTCCGCACCAGCCACATCGTCTTCGCGATCGAAACCACGCCCGAGCAAAGGCTGTACGCCTAACACTTCAAAAAAATTCCAACTTACCCCACCTCCCATTCCCTGAACCGGCCCTCGCGGCCCCTGTATCGCATAAGGCAACTGGCTATAGCTGGCAATCGCGGCAAACGCAGTAGTTTGCGCGCGCACATTTTCCAGCGTTGGAATAGACCAATTCCGGTCACTCCGCCCCGCAATGGAGGCCGTTTGCTCCAACTGCACAATGCGGTCTCCGTCCGTATAAGGCAGAGATCCCAGCGCCACCTGGGCAACCATGCTGATCATTGCCGTGTTGATGCCGATGCCAAGCGCCAGCGTGACGATGATCAACAGCGAGGTCGCCGGCTGTCGCAGCAGATTGCGCCAGGCGTAGGCGATGTCATGCAGCAGTTGGTTCATGCCTCGGCTCCGTTATTGTCGTTATTCGGCATGCAGCGCCTCCATCGGGTGCAGCGCGCCCGCTTTGCGAGCCGGCAGGTAAATGGCGAGCAGCACCACGAGTGTCAGCAATAGGACAACCGCTGCGTATATGCCGGGATCGAAAACCGAAGTCTGGTACAGGAGAGGTTTGAGCAGCGGCGCGGCAAGCAATGTCAGCAGCAAGCCAAAAGCAAGGCCGCAGCCATAGGTTTTCAATCCCTGGGTAACGAACATCCGAGTGATCTTTCCAGGATTGGCACCCACTGCCATGTGGATGCCGATCTCGCGCACGCGCTGACCGATGCTGAAGGACACCACGCCGACGACACCCGACAGGGTGACGAGCAGTGCCAATAGCCCGAACAGACAGATCAGCACCGTACGCAGCCGGGTGGGACTCAACCAGTCGTTGCGGATTTCATCCAGAGGCTGCACCCGGATTACCGATTGGTGCGGGTCGAGCTCGTGCACTATCGTAGTAAGCACGTCCGCCAGTTCAGTCAGGTTGCCGCTGCTGCGCACGTAGAAGTTCAGGGCATCGGTGGGGTAGTCGCGAAAGAAGTACAACGCTGGTTCATCCTCCGCGCTCAAGCTACGGGAGCGAAAGTTTTCCACCACGCCAACGATCGGCAGTTCGAACGAGGTGCCCGTATAACGGATGATCTTGCCGACGGCGTCCCCTCCCGGGAAAAAGCGCTGCGCAAGACTGGCGTTCACGATCGCCACGGGAGGTGAACCGACATCGGCTTCTTCGAAGAGGCGGCCGCGCAACAAGGGAATCCCCATCACCTCGAACCACCTTGCGGAAACGAAGTTGATGCGCGTGCTCAAGGACTGTGCGGGAGCAGAACCAGCGGGATCATATACGTCGAAGGATGCGGGCCGCAGCCAGGCAACATTCTGCAGCAGCGGCGCGCCG
>DATMFX010000433.1:0-6916 GCA_035555995.1 Hyphomicrobiales bacterium
CGTTGAGCACCGTGCTGGAATAACGCTCGCCAAGGCCGCGGATGTACACGAACTTGCCGCCCTGCAGGTTCAGGCCGGAAAGGCGCTTGAGCCCTTCGGCCACGCTCGAATCGCCGGCGATTTCGAAGGCCTCTGCGTCCAGTACGTTGGAAATGGCGGCGGTGGCGCGCTTTTCATCGGGAATGAAGCGGCCCAGGGTAACGACCTCCTCGATTTCACCGAAGGCGGGTTGGTCGGTGGCGGTGTCGTCTTGCGCATGGAGGGCGGCATTTTGTGCCAGCAGGATTGCGGCGGGTAACAGCTTCAGTCTTATCTTCATACCTTTCTCTTCAACGTTAAAAGCCAACGGGCCGGTGGGACCCGTTGGCTTCGAGGGTTTGCCCGCCCTGGATAAGGAGCGGGCAAGGGGTCTGCCGCAAAGGGTCGCTTACGGCTTGTAAGTCCATCCTGCGGTCCAGTCGTTCTCGGCATTCTTGACCGCGCCGATAAAATCGACCTGGTCGAAGAAGCTGTCGGTCTGAGTGGCCGCCTGCAGTGCGTTGATCGTGGCACTGTTGATGTAGCTGGCCATGCCCGTGTTGCCGGTGGTGTTGCCTGCCTGCGCTTCGAACCAGCCCTGCACGGTGAAGAGGTCGCCGGCTTCTTCGCGGAAGTTGAGGCTGCAGTTCAGGCGCGAGTGCGTCATCGCCAGGTTGCCGTTGAGCGAATTGACGGAGCCGCCGGCATTGATGAAGGTGGCGCTGTGGTCGATGTTGATGCAGTCGTCGCCGAAGCCCTGCACCACGAAGTTGGTCAGCTTGCCGCCGGTGCCTTCGCGCAGCAGGATACCGGTGTCGGCATTGGCGTTGCCGATGAAGGTGAAGTTGGCCAGCTGCGGGTTGGAGCGTGGCAGCGCGTCGCGGTTGGTGGCGTTGTTGTCGGCTTCGATTCCCTGGTCGGCAACGTCGTCGCCGGTGATTACCACCACGTACTGCACCTTGCCTTTCCAGCCGAAGGTCCAGTCGAACGCGTCGTCTTCGTTGCCGGTCAAGAACAAGTGCTTGGCATTCACGGTGCCGCCGAAGAACTCGACGCCGTCATCGGAGTTGTTGTGCACCTGCACGTAATCCACCAGCGTGCCGTCGCCGGTGCCCTGGAAGGCGATACCGTTCAGTTCGTTATCCGGGGTGATGTTGAAACCGGCGTATTTCACCTGCAGGAAATTCAGGTTGCCGCTGTTGTCATGCGCGTCGTTGCCACCGTAGAGGCCGGTGCTGCCCTCGCCCTGCAGTTCGCACACCGCAGTACCGGCGGTGCAACCGTTCACCGGCGCGTTGCCGTTGATGATCAGGCCGCCCCATTGGCCACGCGTGGTCGCGGTGGCTTCGTCGTCATTGGCGCTGGTCATGACGACGGGGTTGCTCGGCGTGCCGTTGACGCTGATTTTCGAGCCGCGATTGATCACCACGAAATCCAGGCCGGATTCGCCGTAGGTTTTCACGCCGGCGTCGAGGGTCAGCGTGGCGGAGTCGCGGTTGTCACCGCCGATGAACACGGCGCCGGAAATGATGTATTCGAAGTTGGAGGTCAGGTGCACGTCAGCGGTGTGGTTGCCTTCCAGCACGCACAGGCGTTTGCCGCCCGAGACGATCGGCGGCAGGCTGCCGCTGCCGGTGGGGCAGCTGTCGGAGGGCTTGGCGGCACCGGTGAACTGGATGGCCTGTGAGTAGACCAGCGGCGAGGTATCGGTCATGTAACCGACGTTGACGCGCACCGCCTTGCCGTCGAAGGACTGGCCCAGCGCGGCTTCGAGATCGCCGATCACCACGTTTTCGCTGCTGCCGAGCACCTTGGTATTGTAGGGTTTGAGGTTGGGTACGCGGGTATCCCACACTTCATAGCCGGTGGTGGTGCGCATGTACCAGTCGTTGCCGATGTTGACCACCATGTACTGGTCGGCTTCCTTGCCCACTTCCGTGGTGCCCGGCGCATAGACGGCCAAGATGCCGGCGTTCTGGTCGTAGGGAACGCTGGCCAGGTAGTTGACGCCGCCGTTGATCGTGGCGCCGCCGGTAAACGTGGCGGTGGAGTTGCCGTCACCGAAGATGCGGGTGAGCAGCGAAGGCGCGGCGGCCTGGGCACTGGCCGTCATTACCGCGGCGGCCAGTACGGAAAGGGTCATCAGAGAGGTTTTGGTGCGAATCATGTGGAGCTCCGTGGTTAGCGCTTGTAAAAGGGGGTTCGCGTGTCGGGCTCGCACTATAGGTTTGCTTTATAAATGCAGGATTAAGTTCATCCCTTGGCTTGCGTTAATTTTCCCAGGCAATGGTTAAGCGCGTGTGAAGGAATGATTAAAAAGCGCACAACCTTTATTACCCGCGTCGCGATCAAGTGCGGCGCTTGTGCTATTCTGCGCGGCAGCAATCGTCACCCTGTCCCCCAAGGAACCTCGATGAGCATTCCCGCTTCTGACCTCGATCTGGATCCCAATCCCTATCCCGTCGGGGAGCTGGCCCTGCAAACGATTCCCCTGCTCGCGGACACCAACCAGCACGGCTTGATTCATGGCGGCTGGCTGGCGTCGCAGATGGACATGGCGGCAAGCATCGCCAGCACCAAGGTGGCGCGGGGCAAGGTGGCCACGGTGGCCATCGAGTACATTTCATTCCTGTCGCCGATACAGCTTGGCGTGGTGGTGGGCTGCTACACCAAGGTGCGCGGCGTGGGACGCAGTTCCGTGCGGGTGGAGGTGGAGGCGTGGGTCAATGAGGTGACCACCACCAGCGAGTGGGTCAAGGTGGCGGTGGGATGCTTCGTGTTCGTGGCGGTCGATGACAATGGACGGACGCGGGCCATCCCTAAGAATCGGGACTGAACGGTTCTTTGGAGGAGGCTTGGTGGGGGAGTGGTAACTTCCTTTAAATGATTTCCAACCGGGCGTAGGCCATCACCAGCCACTTGCCGCCCGCCTGATCGAAATTGATCTGCACCCGTACGTTGTGGCCGCTGCCTTCGCTGTTGAGCACCACGCCTTCGCCGAAGGTGGGATGGCGTACGCGCTGGCCCAGGCTCAGGCCCTGCGTGTCCGGCGCCTGCGCGATGCTGCCGTGGCCGCCGCTGTGGCCATTTGGCGCATGCCAGCTTTCACCGCCGAAACCACGGCTTACCTGGCCTTTCATGCGCACTTCGCGGCGTAGCTCCGCCGGAATTTCCTTGAGGAAGCGCGAAGGGCGGGTAAAGTGTTCCTCGCCGTGCAGGCGGCGCGATTCGGCGTGGCACAGCAGCAGTTTTTCGCGTGCGCGGGTGAGGCCCACGTAGCACAGGCGCCGTTCTTCCTCGAGGCCTTCGAGCGAATCGGCCGACATCTTGTGCGGGAACAAGCCTTCTTCCAGGCCAGCGATGATCACGAACGGATATTCCAGGCCCTTGGCCGAATGCAGCGTCATCAGCTGCACGGCATCCTCGTACTCGTCGGCCTGGGTGTCGCCGGCATCGAGCGCCACGCGGTCCAGGAAGGCCGAGAGCACTTCGAGTGGGGTGAGCTTTTCTTCGCCGGGACGCTCGTCGGGCACGAAGGCGCCGGCGGCGTTGATCAATTCCTCGAGGTTTTCCAGGCGCGAACGGGCCTTTTCGCCGCCTTCCTTTTCGTGGTGCTGCACCAGGCCGCTCTGGCGGATGACGTAGTCGGTGCTTTGATGCAGTTCGTGCGTCGCGGCGTAGTCTTCCAACGTGTTGATCAGCGCCATGAAGCTTTGCACGTTGTGCGCGGCGCGGCCGGGCAGCTGGCCGCTCACCACCGCCTGGTTCGCCGCTTGCCACAGCGAGCAGCCCTCCATGCGCGCCAGGGTGCGCAACAATTCCAGCGTGACGTTGCCGATGCCGCGCGTGGGCGTGTTGATGATGCGCTCGAACGCGGCATCGTCGTTGCGGCTGGCGATCAGGCGCAGATAGCCGGTGGCGTTGCGGATTTCCTGCCGTTCGTAGAAACGGAAGCCGCCATAGATGCGATAAGGGACCTCGAGCCGCAAAAGCGCCTCTTCCATCTCGCGTGACTGGGCGTTGGAGCGGTACAGCACTACGGTTTCGTCGCGGCGCCGTCCGCCTCGCACCCATTGCTGGATCTGGTCGCAGATGAAGCGGGCTTCGTCCTGTTCGTTGAACGCGGCATACACGTCGATCGGCTCGCCTTTTTCGCCGTCGGTCCACAGTTCCTTGCCGAGCCGGCCGCTGTTGTTGGCGATGAGCTTGTTGGCCGCTTTCAGGATGGTGCTGGTGGAACGATAGTTCTGCTCCAGGCGGATCAGCGTGGCGGCGCTGAAGTCGCGGGTAAAGTGCTGGATGTTTTCGATGCGTGCGCCGCGCCAGCCATAGATCGACTGGTCGTCGTCGCCCACGGCGGTGACGTGGCTGCGTCCGCCCGCCAGCACCCGCAGCCAGGCATATTGAATGGCGTTGGTGTCCTGGAACTCGTCCACCAGGATTTCGCGGAAGCGCTGCTGGTAATAGGCCAGGAGCGCCGGCTGGCGCAGCCACAGTTCATGCGAGCGCAGCAGCAGCTCGCCGAAATCCACCAGGCCGCCACGTTCGCAGGCCTGCTCGTAGGCGCGGTAGATCTGGATCATGGTGCGCTGGTAGTCCTGGCCATAGTGCTCGAGGTTGTCCGCGCGCAGCCCTTCATCCTTTTGCTGGTTGATGTACCACTGGCACTGCCGCGCCGGCCACTTGCCCTCGTCCAGTTCCAGGGCTTGCAGCGTGCGCTTGATCAGGCGCAGTTGGTCGTCCGAATCCAGAATCTGGAATTTTTCCGGCAGGCCGGCCTCCTGCCAGTGCGCGCGCAACAGGCGGTGGGCCAGGCCGTGGAACGTGCCTACCCACATGCCGCCGATCGGGCGTTCCAGCAGTTCCTCGATGCGACCGCGCATCTCGTTGGCGGCCTTGTTGGTAAAGGTCACCGCCAGGATATTGCCAGGGCCCACCCCTTCCATCTGGATGAGCCAGGCGATACGGTGCACCAGCACGCGGGTCTTGCCGCTGCCGGCACCGGCCAGCACCAGAAGATTACCGGGGGGGGCGGCGACGGCCTCGCGCTGGGGGGCATTGAGAGAATCGAGAACAGAGGAAACATCCATGGGCAGCAATTTTAGGGGGCTGCGGGAGAATCTCAACAAAACTTGCTGGCCCGGCGTGCAAGCGCCGTCTTTTTATTTTGCCTCTTGCTTTTGCGGATTTCCCTATTACGTTTCCTCTAGCGCATATGGGTTTTTTTGCTATGATGCAGCGGACCTGCGTCTCCGTTTTCCGGACTTGCCGGCCGGCACCCAGGTTCAGTCCCCACTCCGTGGGTTTCGCCAGGACATGGCTTTTGCATCAAGAGAGTAATATGGCAGAGCAAGTAGAAGGTACCGTCAAGTGGTTCAATGACGAGAAAGGCTTCGGTTTCATTGAACAGGCCGGCGGCAAGGACGTATTTGTGCATTACAGCGCTATCGTTTCCGAAGGCCGTCGTACGCTGCGTGAAGGTCAGAAAGTGAAGATGACCGTCACCCAGAGTGCCAAAGGGCCCCAGGCTGAGAACGTAGTTCCCCTCAGCTGATCGCTGACCCCGTTTTTTTATAACCCCTGTCCCGCATCCGCGGGGCAGGGGGTCCCGATTTCTGGTTTCTTCGAAAAACTGGCCTGATCTGCTCTTTTTCGCGAATCCGGAACGCCAGGGTAGAAGCCATCCCAAAAGCGACACGTGCAGTAGTTTTTGGGATGGCTTCTAATCAACCAGTGGAGACAGGGAACCGCGTCTCCGCAGGTGTAATATTGCCGTTGCCCAAATTCAGCGGAGCAGTCCCCTGGAAAGCACCAATCTCGTTCGCCGTATTCAGCATTTCCTGCCCTCCTTGCGCAAATCGGAACGCCGGGTGGCCGAGCTGATCCTGCAGGATCCAGCCCGGGCACTCGGTTTCCGCATCACCGACCTGGCGCAAAGCGCCGGCGTCAGCGAACCCACCGTGATCCGTTTCTGCCGCGCCCTGGGTTTCGACGGTTTCCTGTCATTCAAACTGCAATTGGCCCAATACCTGGGCAGCAGCGGCAACTACGTGCAGTTTTCCGTGGGCGACAACGACTCGGTGGCGGACGTGAACCGCAAGGTGTTCGATGCCACCATCGGTTCGCTGCTCACCGTACGCGACGAAATCGACCCCGCCGCCCTGGAGCAGGCCATCGTGGCGCTGAGCCGCGCCCGGCGCGTGGAATTCTACGGTTTCGGCGCCTCGGGTTCGGTGGCCATCGACGCCCAGCACAAGTTCTTCCGGCTGCAGGTTTTCTCGGCCGCCTATATCGACCCGCACATCCAGCACATGTCCGCCATTTCGCTACGCGGTGACGACGTGGTGGTGGCCATTTCGCAATCGGGCCGCACCAAGGCGCTGATCCAGAGCGTGAACCTGGCGCGCGAAGCCGGCGCCAAGGTGATCGGCCTGGTGCCGCACGACACGCCGCTTGCCGGCATTTGCGACTATCCGATCCATATCAACGTGGAGGAGGACGAGCACGTGTTCACGCCGGTGTCTTCCCGCATCGCCCACCTGGTGGTGATCGACGTGCTGGCCATGGGCGTGGCGCGCTACCGCAGCGACCTGCTCAAGGATCATCTCAAGCTGCTCAACCGCAGCCTGCGTTCGCTGCGGCTGTCGACCAAGAAGCCGGGCTGAGCTATTCGACGGTAACGCTTTTGGCCAGGTTGCGCGGGCGGTCGACGTCGGTGCCACGCAATACCGCCACGTGATAGGCCAGCAACTGCAGCGGCACGGTGTAGATGATCGGCGCGAGAAACTCGCTGCAATGCGGCACGTCGAGCACCTTCAGCTCCGGGCCGTTGCGGAAGCCGGCGCGCACGTCGGCGAAGACGTAGAGCTGGCCGCCTCTGGCGCTGACTTCCTGCAGG
>DATMFX010000434.1:0-9495 GCA_035555995.1 Hyphomicrobiales bacterium
CAAGCCGCCGCGGTGGGCCTGTCCCACGGCGAATACGTGGCCCGCCTGGGCAACTGCGTGGCCTGCCATTCCACGCCCGAGGGCCAGCCGCTGGCCGGCGGGCTCAAGATGGCGGTGCCGCTGCTGGGGAATATCTACACCACCAACATCACGCCGGACCCGACCCACGGCATCGGCCAGTACAGTTTTACGGAATTCGACCGCGCCATGCGCGTCGGCATCGCGCGCGACGGGCACCGCCTGTATCCCGCCATGCCCTACCCGTCCTACGCCAAGATGTCGGAACAGGACATGCGCGCGCTGTACGACTTTCTCATGCATGAGGTAACGCCGGCGGCGGTGCCCAACCAGCCGTCGGAAATCACCGGCATCAAAAGCCAGCGCTGGCCGCTTGGGCTGTGGAACCTGCTGACGCTCGACGACGATCCCTATCAGGGCGATGCCGCGCAGAGCGACCTGTGGAACCGCGGCGCGTATCTGATCCAGGGCCTCGGGCACTGCGGCGCCTGCCACACGCCGCGTGGGCTGATGCTGCAGGAAAAGGCGCTGGATGAAGGCGGCCGCGCCTTCCTGGCCGGCGCGCCGCTCGATCATTGGTCGGCCTCCTCTCTCAACGGCGACGTCAACGCCGGACTGGGCCGCTGGCAGGAAGCCGACATCGTGGAATTCCTCAAGACCGGCCACAACCGCTTCGGCACCGCATTCGGCACCATGGTGGAAGTCATCAACAACTCCACCCGCCACATGAGCGACGACGATCTGCTCGGCATGGCCACCTATCTCAAGTCCCTACCCGCCGTGGCGGAGCGCAATGCCGAGCCTTACCGCTACGACGACCGCGCTACCACGCAATTGCTGGCCATGGAATTCGACACGCCCGGCGCGCGGGTGTACTACGAATACTGTTCCAACTGCCACGTGACCAGCGGCGCCGGCTACTACCCCTATCAGCCACCACTGGCGGGCAACCCGGTGATCATGGATGGCGATGCGAGTTCGCTGATCAATATCACGCTCAACGGCTCGCTGCGGGTGGTGGGCGACACGGGCCCGGACGTCAACGACATGCCCTATTTCCGCCAGCTGCTCAACGACCAACAGATCGCCGAGGTGCTGACTTACGTGCGCGGCAGTTGGGGCAATCGGGCCGGCGCGGTGCAGGCCGGTGAAGTGGCGCGCATACGCGATGCCACCGACCCCAGCCGCAACGACGACATCTTCGTGCTGCGGATGAAGTGAGCCGGCGCTGCGTGCGCCGCGCATGAATCGCACCTGAACCCTGGGCGCAATGCCTACGGGCGGTTACAAAATCGCTACCGGGTGCCGCAGATTTTCCGGCGACGCATGGCTACACTGCGGCCACAACCGCAACCGGAGATCGTCATGACGCCAAAGCATACGCTGCCTTCCCTGCTCCTGCTGTCGCTGCTGCTGGGCCCCGGCGCGCACGCGCAGAACCAATTCAGCCTGGGCACGCTCGAGCCGGGACAGATCGTTCTCAATCTCACCACCACCGACCAGCGGCAGGTGGAGCAGGACACGCTCAATGCCACGCTGGACTACGTACAGCAGGGGCGCGACCGCGAAAAACTGCAGGATGAGCTCAACGCCACCATGGCCAAGGCGCTTGCCCTGCTCGAAGGCCGGCAGGACATCGAATCGAACACCTCGCGCTACCAGGTGTACATCGTGGAAACCAACCGCCCCACCCGCACCGACGTCAACAACCCGATCTGGCGCGCGCAGCAAAGCGTGCAGTTGAATAGCCGCGACAGCGCCGCGGTGCTGGAACTGGCCGGCCAGCTGCAGGAACTGGGGCTGACCATGTCCGGGCTCTACTATTCGCTGTCCACCGAGCGCTATGAGGAAGTGGCGGCGGAACTGACGGCGCAGGCGCTCGGCACCCTGCAGCAGCGGGCGGAATCCGCGGCCGCCTCGCTGGGCAAGGGCACCGCCGCGCTGGTGGAAGTGAGCATGGACGGCAGCGCCAACTTCGGTCCGGTGCGCGAACGCGCCATGTATGCCATGTCGGCCGATGCCACCGCCGCCGTCGCTCCACCGGTGGCAACGCCGGGACAGACGCAGGTGAACGTCAACCTGTCGGCGCGGGCGGTGTTGTCGCCCTGAGCGGGTAACGCAAGCCGTGCTGTCGCGTCGAGCGATCAGCACGGCAAACCCATTCCTGGAACAGGTAGTCCAAATAGGTAAAACGATGGGGCCGTGCCCTATTGCACCTGTGCCGCCTGCCGCCGATTCCACCAGAATCCCAGCAACAGCGCTGCCAACATCAACCCCTGCGCCGCCAGCGTCTGCCCGGTGGGATAGAAGCCGAGCACGGGAATGCGCGGCAGTGCCAGCGGGGCGATATCGATGAGGCCGGCTTCCTGCAGGGCTGCTACGCCCTTGCCCGCCAGCACCACCGTGAGCACCGCCATCAACCACGAGCTGTAGCGGAAAAATTGACCGATTGGCAATCGGCGGCTGTAGCGCAGCATGGCCCAGGCCACCAGCGCCAGCACCACGACGGCGCTCGCCGCGCCAAGCAGCATTGCCCCGCCATTGCCCTGCGTCCACAGCGCAGCGTAGAACAGAATCGTTTCGAACACCTCGCGATAGACCACCACGAACGCCAGGGCGAACAGCAGCCACGCCGATTTCCCCGACAAAGCCTTCGACAGTTTCTCGCGGATGTAGCGCTGCCATTGATCGGCCTGCGCCTTGCCGTGCATCCAGATGCCCACCGACAGCAACACCACCGCCGCCAGCAGCGAACCGAAGCCTTCCGTCAGCTCGCGACTCGCCCCGCTGATGCTGATCAGCCAGGTGGCGGCCACCCAGGTGAGAAAGCCCGCTAGCAGCGCGCTGATCCAGCCGGCATGCACGTACGGCAGCGCTTCCACGCGCTCGGCCTTGCGCAGGAAAGCAATCATGGCGATCACGATCAACAGCGCTTCCAGCCCCTCGCGCAGCAGGATCGCCGCGGCGCCAAGCAAGGTGGACAGGCTGCTTGCCGCCCCCGGCGCCAGCACTTCCTCGGCGGAAGCAAACAGGGTATCGAGCACCTGCACACGGCGGTTGAGTTCCGCCTCCGATTCGCCACGCTGCAAGGCGGCACGGTATTCGCCCATGGCGCCTTCGATGCGCCCAAGCAAGGTGGAGTCGCGCGCGCCAAGCATCGGCTCGACGGGTTCGAAACCATCGAGATAAGCCGACAGCGCTAGATCCCTGGCCTGGCGCTGGTCGCCCGCGGCATAGGCGGCGAGGCTCTCGGCCAGCCGTTCACGGACCAGGGACAACGAACCCGGCGTTTGCGCCGCCAGCACGTCCGGATGCCGCCGCAGATAGGCCATCAGCGCATCGGCCCGCTGCTGTCCGATGCGTTCGCCGAGCACCGCCGGCGTCAGCGCCACCAGCGTTTCGAGATCGGGAATCTGCGCGTGCAGCGCGGCGTCGTTTTGCCACAGCGCCTCGCCTTCGGCCGCCTGCGCATCGGAAAAGGCGAAGCTGCCGGAAACGAACGCCAATGCCCAGCGTTGATCGGTCGGCAAGCCGGCAAAGCTTTGCATCGGGGTGTCGTCGAGGCCCTGGGTGACGATCTGGTAGAGCGCGAAAATGCTGCGCTGGCGTGCCCGTTCGCCATCGGTGAAGGCGATCGGCGGTGTAGTAAAGGCTGCGGCAGCGGGGCCATCGCCGGCACCGCTTTCGCCGTGGCAGGAAGAACATTGTTGCGCATAAAGTGTCGTGCCCTGCGTGATATCGGGGGCGGCGCCGGGGGCCAGAGGCACGGGATAGGCGTCGAGCAAGGCAGCGGCAAGCGCGTGCGCGAGGTCGGCAACCTGTGCGCCAGCCGCTTTGTCGGCAATTGCGCGCTGCAGGCGCGCGGCGTCGTCCAGCAGCGCCTGTTGCTGCGGCCGTGGCGCAAGCGCGGCGATACGCGTGGCAACGGTGGCGGCAAACTCGCCCTGTTCGTCGTATTCGACTTCGTTGATCACGGCGCCATCGGCAACGGCGCCGGCATAGTCGACGGCGATGTAATCGAGCAGACGCCAGGCGGTTTGGACTTCGCTGGATTCTTCCTGGGCGTTGACCGGGAAAGTGGACAGCAGCAGCAAGGTAAGCAGGATACGGGTGAGTGTTGGCAGGATCGGCACGTTGGCAGCCTCGGATTCGGCTATGAATGAATGCGTCGCATTATCACATGGCTGGTTTTTGGGGGCTAATCGTGGCTGGGGTTCAGGTTGCCCGATGGGATAATTTTGGCGTTGATTTTTGGTCCAGCCTCCAAATAAAAACCCGGCAAGAGCCGGGTTTTTATTGCGTAACGAAGTAGCGGGCAGATCAGATGCCGCTGCTTTTCTCGAAGAAGGGCTCGCCGAGATCGTCGTGCATGTCGAGCAGGAACTTGTTGTTTTCCTGGCACACGTAATCCTGCAGCTCCAGGCCTTCGCTCCACTTGATGTCCCATTTCACGCGCCAGGGGGCGGTGTAGGCGCCGGGGTCGTCGATGACGGCTTCGTAGTGCATCACTTCCTTGTAGGGGCGGGTGATGTATTCGACGGTGTGCAGCTGTTCGGTGTGCATGTGGCCGTTGTAGTCGATCCAGGTTTTTTCGTTGTAGCCCACGGTATCGATCACCAGGGTGTCGCCTTCCCAGTGGCCCACGGAATGGCCGAAATAGGTGGGGTTGACGTTGTCCGGGTGTTCGCGGCCATCCATGTGGATTTCGCGCCATACGTGTCCGCCGCCTTCGAAGATGAAGACGATGCGGTCGCGGTCCTGGATGAGTTCGACGGGGTACGGGGTGCCCATGGAACGCGGGCCGCCCGGCGGCAGGCAGAAGCCTTCCGGATCGTACTTGACCTGGTTGGAACGGTTGTAGTCCCACATGGCCTTGGTCCAGGGCTGGAACGGCGGGCGTACGCCATCGGCATAGCCGTCCATGGTGGCGGCAAAGTTGGTGATGTACGGTAAATCCCAGATCCCATCGCCGCCCAGATCCACCGTGCCATCGGCCAGGCGCGGCGTCGGGGTATGCGGTGCTTCCGCGTCATCGGCCGGGGGCTGGGCCATGAGCACGAAGGCCGTGCCCAGGCACGGCAGCGCCACCGCAAGTGACAGCAGCCGGCGCGCTGTGATTGTGTGTTTCATAGAAAGAATCTCCCTCTGTCGTTACTGGTACTTGGATTGTGGATGGTGGTGTGGTTGTGGATAGTGTGGCTATGGATAGTCGGTAGGTTGCGTCGTGTTGTCCCTGTAGAAAACGGGCTATTCCCAACGGCCCACCGTCTTGCCGTCCTCGAGCTTGGCGCCGATGAAGGCGCCGCCCGCGGTACCGTCGCGCATCGGGTTGGTGCGCACCGTTACCTTGGCACCCGCTGGAAACGTGGAAGGACGTACGCCCTGGCGGCCGAGCTGGTTGGGGCTGCCCCATTCCAGACTCCATTCCACCTCCTGGCCGTTTTCGTCCGGCACCATCACCTGCAGCCAGGTGTGCGGGTTGGTGAACTGGAACTCCTTGACGGTGCCGTTGAGTTCCAGCGTTCTGTCGCGCGCGAACATGGCGTCGGAATGATGCGCCGCCACGCCCGTGGCGCCAAGCAGCAATGCGCATCCAAGCGCCCCAATGAATTTGCGGCTCATGTCATTGCTCCTCTGTCTTGTCCATGATCCGTCCGTCCGGGCCGATGGTGTAGGTCCAGCCGGTGTCGGGATCGATGGGATTGCGATTGTTCTCGTTGCAGGCGTAATCGTACACCCGCGTGCCCGGCTCGAGCCGGTTGAAGCGTTTGGTGACCACCCAGGGCGCGGTGAGTGCCTTGGCGTCCTCGATGGTCATCACCGCTTCCAGCTGTCCGTCGGCGTTGATGCCCATGCGGGTGACGAAATGGGCGGCGTCGCTCAGGATCAGCCCGGTGCGGTCCAGCAGGGTGCGGCCTTCCTCGGAGCTGTGCAGGCTCAGCGTGTCGAACACGAGCACGTCGCCTTCCCAATGCCCCACCGAATCCCCGGTGTGGGTGGGCCAGCGGTCTTCCACCGGCGGATGGTCACGGCCATCGGTATAGATGCGCATGACGTTGGGGCCGTTCTCCGCAATCACCCAGACCTGCTGCGGCGTTACCGCAAATTCGTAGACATCGGGCAGGTTGAGGATGCGGGGAAAGCCGGTGGGAATGCCGCACAGGGAGTTCGGATCGGGCAGTATGCCCTGGTCGCGCAGTGTCAGATTGGCCTGATAGCGCGCCTCATACTCAGCATTGTAAGGAGGGTGTTCACGTACGCCGGGAGTGGAGGAGCCGCCCTCGCCGGTGCGCGTGGCCTGGTCGAACACCGTGCCGCCGGTCATGCCCCACACGCCGCTCCAGTCCGGCAATTGCGCCAGAGCAGGCGGACAGGCGGCGCATAGCAGCAACGCGAATGCCGGCAAGCGAGCCGGCGTCAGTGATTTCATTACTCTACCCCCTCTGGAAGTCCGGCCCCCGCGCGCGGGATACCGTACTTCTTCGGGGCGCACGATAGCACAGCTGCGGCCGCAATTACCTGACTGGGTGGTTCGGCTGCAAACCGGCCTCAGGGGCCATTCCCCTGCCCTGTCTGAACCAAAGCCGGCGCCACCGTTTCGGCGCAGGCGATGTCGTCGAGGTTGCGTGCATAGGGCGTGTGGCGCGCCAGCGGCTGCGGCAGTGCGTCGATCACACTGCGCGCCTCACTCAGCGCCGCAAAGCGGGAATAGAACACCAGCCACTGCGCCGGGCGTCCGGCATTGGCCGACAGCAGGCAGAGATAGGTACGGTCGAGATAGCCGTTGAGCGCCAGGTAGTCGAAATAATCCTGCAGCTTGGCACGCTCGTCGACGCCCGCCGCGAACATCTGAATGGAATAACCGTTCTGTCCGGACAGGGAACGCAGCCATTCCGCGCTGGGCTGCAGGCGTGAGGCCATGACGCCGGACAGTGCGGCATCCGGTGGCGGTGATGCCACGGATACCTTGGCTGGAGAGGGTGTAGTCGTTTTGGTTTCCTGCGCTGCCGCCGGCTCTTGGTCCTCTTCTAGCAATGCCGCGGAAACTTCGACAACCGTCGCGACGGATTCCAAAGCGGTGTCGATTATGGATTCAGGCACTGAGGCAGCCACCAGTTCGGGCGCGGCTGATGGAGTAGGTTCAATCGCAGCTGCGGAGGCCGGTGCGAGGCTTGCTTGGGGAACGGACTCCACCGGCGCCGAAGCAGCCAAACCATCCGGCAGGCGCCACCACAGCAACAGCGCGCCGATCAGCATGCCGAGGCCAAGCGTCAGTGCATGGACCAGGTAACGGCTTGCACCGGTCCGTTCCTCGCCAAGGGCTCCGTAGTTGCTGTCGGCGATGGCGCTGCGCACGTGCCGCACCTGCACCATGGGCTGGATTTCGCCGGCGCCGTTGCGCCGTGGCCGCGTGGCCGGATCGGCATAGGCGGCAAGCAGTGCCTTGTCGGCCAGGATGTTGATGCGCCGGGTCAGCCCGCCGGACGCCGTGGCCAGCAGTTTTTCGGCCTTTACGCTGAACAGCTGCGGCCAGGGGCAACCGGCGGCGGCGAGACGATAGTGCAGGTATTCACGCACCTCCTCCGGTCCGAGCGGATCCAGGTTGAAGCTGTGGGTGATGCGTTCGCGCAGCTGGCGGATTTCCTTCTGGCGCAGTTTGCGTTCCAGTTCCGGCTGGCCGAACAGGACGATCTGCATCAGCTTGTGCCGGTGCGTCTCGAGATTGCTCAGCAGGCGGATTTCTTCCAGGGTGTCGAGCGGCATGCCCTGCGCTTCCTCGATGAACACCACCACCGTGCCGCCAGCCGCGTGGCGCTGCAGCAGGTAATGCTGCAGCCGCTGCATCACCAGCAGCCGGTCGGTAAGCGGTTCCACCTCCAGCTTCAGTTCGAAGGCGATGGCGTGCAGGATGTCGTCGGCGCCGAGCCTGGGGTTCGCCAGGTAAACGATTTCCACCGAGTCGGGCAGACGTTCTTCCAGCATGCGGCACAGCATGGTCTTGCCGCTGCCCACTTCGCCCACCACCTTGAGGATGCCTTCGCCGCTGGTGATGCCATAAATCAGCGCGTCGAGCACCACGCCGCGGCCACGCTCACCGCCATGGAAAAACAGCGAGGGGTCGGGCGTGATGCGAAACGGATGTCGTTCCAGCGAGAAGAAGTCGAGATACATGACTCGGGTCGGCAAGCGCCGCGCGGGGGCCGGCGCGCAGGTCCGAGGCAAGCTACCATCGCCCCGCGCAAAGCTCAAGAAAAGCCCCGCGTGGACTTGCCCGGAACGGGGCGCTATGCTCGCCCGATTGCGGGCCGGGCAGCACGGCGCCGGCACCTTCCAGGCCAACACAGACCAAACCAGATACAGGACAGGGTTAGCGCCCCACCCACGCATGCCCCGACCAACCGCCACAATCCGCACCGAACCCCTGCAGCAATTGCAGTGCCTTGGCACTGCCGGCGCCATGCAGGAGGCGCTGCTCGTGGCACTTGGCGGTAGCCGCTTCTTCGACGACTTCACCCGCGACAACATCGCCCGGCTCACCCACGCCATGCAGATCTACCGCGCCGAATCCGGACAGACCATCATCCGCGAAGGCGACGTGGACGACTACATGCTGTTCATCATCGAGGGCCGCATCAACATCGTCAAAACCGATCCTTTCGGCGAGCGCCGCGCCATGACCTCGGTGGGTCCCGGCGGCACGCTTGGCGAAATGTCGATGATCGACGGCGAGCCGCGCTTCGCCACCTGCATCGCGCTCGACGTGACCACGTTCGCCGTGTTTCGCCGCGATGCCATGGTGCAGATCATCATGGAAGAGCCGGCGCTCGGCGCCAAGGTGTTGATCAAACTGGTCACCCTGCTCTCGCAGCGCCTGCGCGATACCAGCACCAATCTGCTGCATTCCCTGAGCCGTTCCGACGCCGTGTAGGAAGGGCGCCGGCACCGTGCACGGCGAGACCGCCGGGAATTTCCGGATGCACAGCGCAAGTTATTGGATAAAAAGGGATTTCAAGGGTTAAAATCAGCCAACCGATACCTCCCCGAGGGCGCTCGTGTCCATCAACCCGTTCGTTTCGATATTTCGTGGCGCGACCCTTCCCGTGCTGTGCTGCGGCATATTGCTGGCCGCCTGCTCCACGCACCTGCCGCCCTCCGACATCGACGGCCGCCATCTCTCCGCGGCGCAGGTCACGCCCGACGCGGAAACCGACATTCCCGCCATCGTCACGCCAGCCCCGCTGCCGCCGGTGCCAAGCCCCGCGGCGGCCCCTGAACGCTATACCGTGGTGGCACAGGAAGTGCCGCTGCGTGAACTCTTGTTCAGCATGGCGCGCGATGCCTCCATCAACGTCGACGTGCATCCCGGCGTCAGCGGCGTGATCAGCATCAATGCCATCGACCAAAGCCTGCCGCAGATTCTGGAACGCATCGCCCGCCAGGCGCCGATCCGCTGGCAGTTCGACGGCAACGGCAATC
>DATMFX010000435.1:0-8235 GCA_035555995.1 Hyphomicrobiales bacterium
TGGTGCCGGCGCGTTCCACGGCCTGCTCGATGGTGTCCACCGTGAGCACGCCGAACACCACCGGCAGCTTGTGCTGCAGGCCCACCTGGCCCAGGCCCTTGGCGCATTCGCCGGCCACGTAGTCGAAGTGCGGCGTGCTGCCGCGGATCACCGCGCCAAGCGCGATCACGGCATCGTACTTGCCCGATTCCGCCAGGCGCTGCGCCACCAGCGGCAGCTCATAGGCGCCCGGTGTCTTGACCACGGTGATCTGCTTGTCGGACACGCCGTGGCGCACCAGGGCATCGATGGCGCCGGCCTGCAGGCTGTCCACCACGAAGGAATTGAAGCGGGCCACCACCAGCGCAAAGTTGGCGTTGGGTGCGCTGTAGTCGCCTTCCAGAATCTTGACGTTGCTCATGGATGTGCCTTGTTCAATCGAAATGCATTGCGCGAATCACGCGAAAAGTGCGCTATTCGCAGGGAATGTATTCCACCACTTCCAGCGCGAAACCGGAAATGGCGTACTTGGTGGGATAGCTCAACAGCCGCATCTTGCCCACGCCGATGTCGCGCAGTATCTGCGAACCGGTGCCCACCGTCAGGTAGCTGCCCGGCGGCACCGGCGGCGTGGTCGGGGGCTGCCCGTTCAGCGCGCTCAACTGCGCCAGTTGCTCCACCACGTCGCCGGTGCCGCGGTCGTTGGCCAGCACCACCACCACGCCCTTGCCTTCCTGGCCGATGCGCTCCAGCGAACGGTGCAGCGACCAGCTCGGACGCAGCGGATTGGCCACGCCGAACAGATCGCGCAGCGTGTCGGTGACCAGCACGCGCGCCAGCACCGGCTCGTCGGGGCCGATCTCGCCCTTCACCAGCGCCAGATGCGTCTGCGTGCTTTCTTTATAGAGATCACGGTAGCAGTACACGTCGAAATCGCCGTAGCGGGTGGGCAGGCGGTACACGTGGGTACGTTCCACGGTTTTTTCGGTGGCGATGCGGTAATGGATCAGGTCGGTGATGGTGCCGATCTTGAGGTCGTGCGCCTTGGCGAACTTTTCCAGATCGGGGCGGCGCGCCATGGAACCATCGGGGTTCATCACTTCGCAGATCGCGGCCGCCGGCGTCAGTCCCGCCAGGCGGGCCAGGTCGCAGCCCGCTTCGGTATGGCCGGCGCGGCGCAGCACGCCGCCTTCCTTCGCCATCACCGGAAAGATGTGGCCGGGCATGATGACGTCGGCCGGCCGGGCATCGGGCGCTACCGCGGCCTGGATGGTGCGGGCGCGGTCGGCGGCGGAAATGCCGGTGGTCACGCCAGTGGCGGCCTCGATGGAAATGGTGAAATTGCAGCCGAACGGCGTGCCGTTCTGCTGGCTGACCATCAGCGGCAGGTTGAGCTGGCGGCAGCGTTCCTGGGTCAGCGTAAGGCACACCAGGCCACGCGCGTGGGTGGCCATGAAGTTGATGTCCTCGGCGCGCACCTTGTCGGCGGCGATCAACAGGTCGCCTTCGTTTTCCCGATCCTCGTCATCCATCAGGATGACCATCCTGCCTTGGCGGAAGTCCGCGAGAATTTCTTCGATCGTGTTCAATTGCATGGTATTCAACCCGTAAAACCGGCCTGGCTCAGTTGTTCCAGCGTCAGGCCCTTGCTGTCGTCGCGCCCCTGCAGCAGCCGTTCCAGGTAGCGGCTGACGACGTCCACTTCGATGTTCACCTGCCGTCCCGGCCGATACTCCTGCAGGGTGGTGCGCGTGGCGGTGTGCGGAATGATGTTCACGCCGAAGTCACGCCCTTGCACGTCGTTCACCGTGAGGCTGACGCCGTCGATGCAGATCGAACCCTTGTGCGCCACGTAGCGCGCCAGCGCCTCGGGCAACCGGAACAGCAGCCGTTCGCTGCGGCCATCCGGTGTGCGGCTGAGCAGCTCGGCGATGCCGTCCACGTGCCCGCTGACGATATGCCCGCCCAAGCGGCTTTGCGGCGTCAGCGCCTTTTCCAGGTTCACCAGCGCTCCCACGCGCAGGCCTTCGAGCGTGGTGCAGGCCAACGTTTCGCGGGAAACGTCGGCGCTGAAGCCGCCCGCGCGGATCTCGAGCGCGGTCAGACACACGCCGCTCACGGCGATGCTGTCGCCCTCGCGCACGTCGCTGAAATCCATGGCGTCGCTGGCAATGCCCAGGCGCCAGTCGCCGCCTTGTGGCTGGATGGCGTGGATGCGGCCCGTGGCCTCGATGATGCCGGTGAACATGGGTGTGGATGCCTGGATTGGGACGCGGCGCGCGTTCAGCCCGCCCGGTTTGCCGGAAGGGAGCGAATTCTACAATCTTTTCCGAGCTTTACCACATCGAGGAAGTCGAAGCGCAGCGCCTGGTCGAGCCGCTCCAGCCCTGCCAGGTGGGCCAGCGGCCGCCCTTCGGGGCCAAGCAACAGCGGCGCCACGTAGGTCAGCAGTTCATCGACCAGGCCCTGCTGCAGCAACGCGCCGGTGAGCGTGGCGCCGGCTTCCACCAGGATTTCGTTGCAGTGGTAGTCCTGCGCCAAGAGGCGCAGCAGTTCGGACAGCTGCACCTTGCCGTCCTCCCCCGGCAGTTGCCGGTAATCCCATTGCGTCGTCGCACTCCCGGCCTGGGCCGCATCGTGCTCCGCCTGGGTCTGCGCCGCTGCACGCTCTGCCTGGGCGGCCGGCGCCACGCAACCCGCCTGCAGCACCCTGCCCGGCAGTTGCAATAGCCGCGCCGCGGCAGGCAGCCGTGCCTGGCTGTCCACCACCACGCGCAAGGGCTGCACGCCGATGAAATCGGGCAGGCGCACATTCAAGGACGGATCGTCCGCCAGCACCGTGCCCACTCCGGTGAGCACGGCACAGCTGCGCGCGCGAAAACGCTGCACGTCCGCCCGCGCCTCTTCCCCCGTGATCCATTGGCTTTCGCCGCTTGCCATGGCCGTGCGGCCGTCGAGGCTCATGCCCACTTTGCAGCGGACGTAGGGAAATCCGGTGCGCATGCGCTTGAAGAAGCCGGGATTGAGGGCAGTGGCTTCCGTTTCCAGCAGCGGTCCGCAAACGTCGACGCCGGCATCGCGCAGCGCGGCGAGGCCTTTGCCGCTGACCAGGGGATTGGGGTCTTCCATGGCATAGACGACGCGCACCACGCCGGCGTTCACCAAAGCTTCGGAACAGGGGCCGGTGCGGCCGTGGTGGGCGCAGGGTTCAAGCGAGACGTAGGCGATGGCGCCACGGGCGTTTGCGCCGGCCTGGCGCAGGGCCATGATTTCGGCATGCGGCTGGCCGGGTTGCTGCGTGTGCCCTTCACCGACGATGCGGCCATCCTTGACGATGACACAACCGACGGCGGGATTGGGACGCGCAATGGTCAGCGCCTGCTCCGCCAGCGCGAAGCAGCGCTGCATGTGGAGGATGTCTTCTGGCGCTGGGGTGTCGTTCATTTGGAGCTTGATAATCGTCAGTTTAAGTGGGTGGTCAGGTGGTCCGCATCAATGTCGAGAGCCTCTGGCGTTCCTGCTGACCAGCCAGGGTACGCTGCAAGCACATCCCTGTGGCGCTCGGCTCCGGGCCATCCCTGGCCCTACGACGCCCCTGGCTGGTCAGCAGGAACGCCAGAGGCTTGCACCAAACTTCAGTGCTACGCACGAGTGTGCGGATCAGCTGTTGGCGCGGTGATTCCCGGCAAAATTCCGTGCGTAACTCGATGCCAGACGGCTTGCATCCAGTGGTTGGGGGAGTGCTTTCGGGGGGCGTTGATGGCCAGGGATGGCCATCACCGAGCGCACAGGGATGTGCTTGTAGCGTCCCCCCGAAAGCACTCCCCCAACCACTGGATGCCCAGACTGGATACGGACCACGATCCGTAACCCAAGCCCGGCAACCTAGGGCACGTCAGGCAAATCCTGCGCCATCGAATCGATGACCTCGCGGAACTCGTTCACGTCCTTGAAGCTACGGTACACCGAAGCAAAGCGCACATAGGCTACTTCATCGAGGCGGCGCAGCTCGCGCATCACCATCTCCCCCACCAATTTGCTCGGCACCTCGCGCTCGCCCCCCGCCCGTAAGGCATGGTTGATGCGGCTGATCGCCTCGTCCACCTGCTCGATGCTCACCGGACGTTTTTCCAGCGCCTTCAGCATGCCGAAGCGCAGTTTGTCTTCATTGAACGGCTCGCGCCCTCCTTCCTGCTTCACCACGCGCGGCATCACCAGTTCGGCGGTTTCGAAGGTGGTGAAGCGCTCGGCGCAGGTGATGCATTCGCGGCGACGGCGTACCTGGTTGCCTTCCGCCACCAGGCGGGAATCGATCACCTTGGTATCGAGCGCGTTGCAGAAGGGGCAATGCATCGGCTACCTCAAGCGTATACCGGGAAGCGCCGGCACAGCGCCAGGACCTTGGCCTTGACGGCTTCGATCACGGTCGGATTGTGGGGATCTTCGAGGACGTCGCAGATCCAGTGGGTCAGGTCTGCCACTTCCTGTTCGCCGAAGCCGCGACGGGTGGCTGCGGGAGTACCGATGCGCAGGCCGCTGGTGACGAAGGGCGGGCGCGGGTCGTTGGGCACGGCGTTCTTGTTCACGGTGATGTTGGCGCGGCCAAGCGCTTCGTCCGCTTCCTTGCCGGTGAGCTCGCGCCCCACCAGCGACAGCAGGAACAGGTGATCGTCGGTGCCGCCGGACACCACGTTGAAGCCGCGTTCGAGGAATACCCGCACCATGGCTCTGGCGTTCTGCACCACCTTTTTCTGGTACTCGACGAATTCCTGGCTCATGGCCTCCTTGAGGCACACCGCCTTGGCGGCGATGACGTGCATCAGCGGGCCCCCCTGGTTTTCCGGGAATACGGCGAAGTTGAGGCGCTTGTACAGTTCTTCGTCGCCGCAGTCGGACAGGATGATGCCCCCGCGCGGGCCGCACAGCGTTTTGTGCGTGGTGGAGGTGACCACGTGCGCGTGCGGCAGCGGGCTGGGGTAGACGCCGGCGGCCACCAGGCCGGCCACGTGCGCCATGTCCACCACGAACCAGGCGCCCACCTGGTCGGCAATTTTGCGCATGCGGGGGAAGTCGATCACGCGCGCATAGGCGGAAAAGCCCGCCATCAAGACCTTGGGCTTGTGCTGCAGCGCCAGTTTTTCCACCTGGTCGTAGTCGATTTCGCCGGTGTCGACGTTCAAGCCGTACTGCACGGCGTTGTAGAGACGGCCGGAAAAGCTGACGTTGGCGCCGTGGGTGAGATGCCCGCCATGCGCCAGGCTCATGCCCAGCAGCGTTTCGCCCGGCTTGAGCAGCGCGGCGTACACGGCGGTGTTGGCCTGCGAACCCGAATGCGGCTGCACGTTGGCGAAGGCGCACTTGAACAGTGTCTTGGCACGCTCGATGGCCAGCGTTTCCACTACGTCCACGTATTCGCAGCCGCCGTAGTAGCGTTTGCCCGGATAACCCTCGGCGTACTTGTTGGTGAGCACGCTGCCCTGCGCTTCGAGCACGCGGGGGGTGGCGTAGTTTTCGGATGCGATCAGTTCGATGTGTTCTTCCTGACGGGTCGCTTCATTGGCAATGGCCTGCGCCAGTTCATCGTCGAAACCGGCGATGGTCATGGTTTTGCTGAGCATGGGTTCCTCGATCAAGCCCGTCCTGGGCGGGGCGGGCACTGCGTGCATGGACTTGGTTCTGGGTGAACGGGTAAGATTGCCGGTCATTCTACCTTAATATCCCCCGTTTTTATGGCTCAATTCGTTTTCACCATGAACCGGGTCGGCAAGGTCGTGCCGCCCAAACGCGAAATCCTCAAGGATATCTCCCTGTCGTTCTTCCCCGGCGCCAAGATCGGCGTGCTTGGCCTCAACGGCTCGGGCAAGTCGTCGCTGCTGCGCATCATGGCCGGGGTGGACAAGGACCACCTGGGCGAAGCGCGCCCGCAACCTGAATTGAACATCGGCTACCTGCCGCAGGAGCCGCAGCTCGATGAAAACCGCACCGTGCGCGAAAACGTCGAGGACGGCGTGCGCGCAATCAAGAACCTGGTGGACGAATTCAACGCCATCAGCGACAGGTTCGCCGAGCCGATGAGCGACGACGAAATGAACGCGCTGCTCGAGCGCCAGGGCGTGCTGCAGGGCCACATCGATGCCCAGAACGGCTGGGACATCGACCGCACCCTGGAAATCGCCGCCGACGCGCTGCGCCTGCCGCCCTGGGATACGCAGGTGAAGCTTCTGTCCGGCGGCGAGAAGCGCCGCGTGGCGCTGTGCCGCCTGCTGGTGTCCAGCCCCGACATGCTGCTGCTCGACGAACCCACCAACCATCTCGACGCGCTGTCCGTGGCGTGGCTGGAACGCTACCTGAAGGACTTCACCGGCACCGTGGTGGCGATCACCCACGATCGCTACTTTCTCGACAACGCCGCCGGCTGGATTCTGGAGCTGGACCGCGGCCACGGCATTCCCTACGAGGGCAACTACAGCCAATGGCTGGAAGCCAAGGAAAAACGCCTGGACGTGGAGGCCAAGCAACAGGCTTCCATGACCAAGACCATCAAGAGCGAGCTGGAGTGGGTGCGGCAGAATCCGAAAGGCCGCCAGGCCAAGAGCAAGGCGCGCCTGGCCCGGTTCGAGGAACTGCAGTCCAAGGAATTCCAGACCCGCAACGAAACCCTGGAACTGTACATTCCGCCCGGGCCGCGGCTTGGCGAAAAAGTGATCGAGGTGGATCACCTGAGCAAGGGCTTCGGCGAACGCATGCTGATCAACGATCTCAGCTTCAGCGTGCCGCGCGGCAGCATCGTCGGCATCATCGGCGGCAACGGCGCCGGCAAAACCACCTTCCTGCGCATGCTGGTGGGCCAGGAACAGCCGGACAGCGGCAGCATCAACCTGGGCGAATCCGTCGATCTCGCCTACGTGGACCAGAGCCGCGATTCGCTCGAAGGCAACAACACCGTATGGCAGGAAATTTCCGGCGGCCTGGACAACATGCTGATCGGCAACCATGAAGTGGCGTCGCGCGGCTACGTGAGCCGCTTCAACTTCAAGGGCACCGACCAGCAGAAGCTGATCCGCGACCTGTCCGGCGGCGAGCGCAACCGCGTACACCTGGCCAAGCTGCTCAAGCGCGGCGCCAACGTGATCCTGCTCGACGAACCGACCAACGATCTCGACGTGGAAACCCTGCGCGCGCTGGAAGAAGCGCTGCTGGCCTTCCCCGGCACCGTGATCGTGGTATCGCACGACCGCTGGTTCCTGGACCGCATCGCCACCCACATCCTGGCGTTCGAAGGCGACAGCGAAGTGGTGTTCCACGAAGGCAACTACAGCGACTACGAAGAAGACCGCAAGAAGCGCAAGGGCGACGTGGAGCCCACGCGCGTGAAGTACAAGAAGCTGGCCTGACGCAATACTGGCCGGGACGGTTCGGCTGTCCCGGCCTTGCGGCAAGCCATACCGAACTTATCGGTCTCAATCCTATTTAATTTTATTTCCAATAGCCGCCACCGAGAAAAATCCCGGCAATTTCAGCACTTTTCGGCTCAACCCCCTCCCACCTCAGCCCGCAACACCCACTTCCCCCGCAAACCCCTTTTGATTTTTTGAACAACCGTTGTTAATTTCGGCAGCGCACCGCGCCATCACCACAACAATAATCAGGCTTCGGCCATGAGGGGAAACGATGAACGCAACAGGCAAACGTTTTGTCAGGAAGGCGCTGCATCTATCGATCGCGGCAGCAGGCGCCACCATGCTGTGCTCGACAGCGGCATGGGGCGCCGATCAGGGGGTGGAAGAGATCAGCGTCACGGGCAGCCGCATCCTGCAGCCTTCCGGGATGAATTCCCCGGTGCCGGTCACCGTGCTTACCACCGCTGAGCTGCGCGACTACGAGCCCGGCAGCACGATTTCCGATCAACTCGATGCGCTGCCGCAATTCTTCAACAACGGCACCCCGCAGCGCGGCGACGGCGGCAACGCGGTAGTGGGGTCCGGCGGCCCCGGCGCCCTGAACATCCGCAATCTGAACGTGGGCACCACCGGTGCCGGCATTTCGCGCACGCTGACGCTGCTCGACGGCGCCCGGGTGGTGCCCACCGACAAACGCGGCACGGTCAACGTCGACATGTTTCCCACCGCCTTGATGCGTACCATTGATGTGGTCACCGGCGGCGCTTCGGCGGCCTACGGCGCGGACGCCCTCGGAGGGGTGGTCAACTTCGTGCTGGACCGCCAGTTCGAAGGGCTGGAGGTAAGCATCGGCACC
>DATMFX010000436.1:0-6684 GCA_035555995.1 Hyphomicrobiales bacterium
TATGCGAGGTATCGAGCAGTGCCTTGGAGGGAATGCAGCCCACGTTGAGGCAGGTGCCGCCGTAGAGGGGCTTGTTGTTCTCGTCCAGCCACTTTTCCACGCAGGCCGTCTTCAGGCCAAGCTGGGCGGCGCGGATGGCCGCCACGTAACCGCCGGGGCCGGCGCCGATCACCACTACATCGTAGTCTGCTGACATATTCTTGGTTCCTTTGTTCGCTTGGGTGTTCGCTTGGGGATTCTAGACTTCCAGGAAGATCCGCGCCGGATCCTCGAGCAGTTCCTTGATGGTAACGAGGAACTGCACCGCTTCCTTGCCGTCGATCATGCGGTGGTCGTAGGACAGCGCCAGGTACATCATCGGCAGAATCTTCACTTCGCCGTTCACCGCCATGGGGCGTTCCTGGATCTTGTGCATGCCCAGGATGGCCGTCTGCGGCGGGTTGAGAATCGGCGTGGACAAAAGCGAACCGAACACGCCGCCGTTGGAAATGGTGAAGGTGCCGCCGGTCATCTCTTCGATGCTGAGCTTGCCGTCGCGCGCCTTCACACCGTAATCGCTGATGGATTTCTCGATTTCGGCAAAACCGAGCGCATCGGCGTCACGTAGCACCGGCACCACCAGGCCGCGCGGCGACGATACCGCCACGCCGATGTCCTGGTAGCCGTGATAGATGATGTCGTTGCCGTCGATCGAGGCATTGACGGCGGGGAAGCGTTTGAGCGCTTCCACCGCGGCGCGCACGAAAAAGGACATGAAGCCCAGGCGCACGCCGTTGTGTTTCTTCTCGAACAGGTCCTTGTATTTGGATCGCAGGTCCATCACTTCCTTCATGTTCACTTCGTTGAAGGTGGTGAGCATGGCGGTGGACTGCGTGGCCTGCAGCAAACGCTCGGCCACCTTGGCGCGCAGACGGGTCATCGGCACGCGCTGTTCCGTCCGGGGACCTTGCGGCGCCGCGGCGGCCGGAGCGGCAGGCGCAGCGGCCGCGGCGGGCTTGGTTTCAGCCGGGGCTTTGGCGCCACCGATGAAGTTGATCACGTCTTCCTTGGTGACGCGGCCGTCCTTGCCGGTGCTCGGCACCGAATTGGGATCGAGCTTGTTTTCCTCGATCAGCTTGCGCGCGGCCGGGCTCATCAGCACTTCCACGCCGCTGTTGTCGGCTTCCTCGCTGGCGGCGGGACCCTTGGCAGGCGCGGCAGCGGGCTCGGGCGCAGCGGCGCTGGCGCCCTCTTCGATCACCGCCAGCACTTCATTGCTGAGGATGGTGGCGCCCTCGCCTTTGTGAATGCTCTTGAGCACGCCGTCGGCAGGCGCCACGACTTCCAGCAATACCTTGTCGGTCTCGATATCGACGATCAGTTCGTCACGAGCGACCTGCTGCCCTTCTTTCTTGTACCAGGTGGCAATGGTGCCGTCGGGTACCGACTCGGGCAGTGTGGGGGCTTTGATCTCGATGGCCATGATGTTTCCCTGTTGCAGGCTGGTTATGGGTTGGGTTCAGCGGGCAGCGCCCAGGTCGAAGGCATCCTTGACCAATTGTTCCTGTTCTTTCAGGTGCAGTGCGGTATAGCCCGCCGCCGGCGACGCCGAAGCCTCGCGGCCGGCATAGACCAGGCCGAGCGCCGGGTCGTGGCGGCTGATCACGTTGCGCATGTGATGCTGGCTGGAATACCAGGCACCCATGTTCTGCGGCTCTTCCTGGCACCATACCACCGTCTTGAGATTGGTGTAGGGCGCCATCACTTCGCCAAGCAGTTCCTCCGGGAACGGATAGAGCTGTTCCAGGCGTACGATGGCGGCGTTGTTCAGGCCGAGTTCGCGGCGTTTGGCGCGCAGTTCGTAGTAGACCTTGCCGCTGCACAGGATCAGGCGTTCCACGTCCTTCGCCTGCAGCGCGTCGGTTTCCGGCAGCACTTCCTGGAAGCTGCCGTTGGCCATCTCTTCCAGCGAGCTGACGGCCTCCTTGTGGCGCAGCAGGCTTTTGGGCGTCATCACGATCAGCGGTTTGCGCAGCGGGCGGACCATCTGGCGGCGCAGCATGTGAAACACCTGCGCCGGCGTGGTGGGCACGCACACCTGCATGTTCTGCTGGGCGCACAGCTGCAGGTAACGCTCGAGGCGTGCCGAGGAATGCTCCGGCCCCTGCCCTTCGTAGCCATGCGGCAACAGCATTACCAGGCCGCAGAGGCGTTCCCATTTGTATTCACCGCTGGAGATGAACTGGTCGAATACCACCTGGGCGCCGTTGGCGAAATCGCCGAACTGCGCTTCCCAGATCACCAGGGCGTCGGGACGCGTGGTGGCATAGCCGTATTCGAAGGCCAGCACCGCTTCTTCCGACAGGATCGAATCGTAGATCACGAACTTGCGCTGCGATTCGCTGATGAAACGCAGTGGCACGTAGGTCTTGCCGGTGTTCTGATCGTGCAATACGGCATGGCGGTGCGAGAAAGTACCGCGCCCCACGTCCTGGCCGGTGATACGGACCTTGTAGTGGCTGTCCAGCAGGCTGGCGTAGGCCATGAGTTCGGCACAGCCCCAGTCCACCGGCTGCTCGCCGTTGGCCATGCGGGTGCGGTCTTCCAGCACCTTGGCCACCTGGCGGTTGACCCTGAAGCCTTCCGGCAGCTGCACCAGCTTGTTGCCCAGTTCCTTCAGCTTGTCGAGGTGCATCGTGGTATCGCACGGCATGTTCATGTCGTGCCCGAGGTAAGGCTTCCAATCCACGTAAAGCGCGGTGTTCGGCGCGGTGACCAGGCTCTTGACCACGTGCGTGCCCTCGTCGAGCGCGCGGCGATAACCGCTGTTGATGCGGTCGACTTCTTCCTGCGTGAGCAACCCTTCGGCAATCAGCTTCTCGGCGTACAGCGTGCGGGTGCTCGGCAGGCTGCGGATGATCTTGTACATCAGCGGCTGCGTGGAGGCCGGCTCGTCGGTTTCGTTATGGCCGCGGCGGCGGTAGCAGATGATGTCCACCACCACGTCCTTGCGGAAGGTGTTGCGGAAATCCAACGCCAGCTGGGTCACGAACAGCACCGCTTCGGGATCATCGCCGTTGACGTGGAAAATCGGCGACTGCACCATTTTTGCCACATCGGTACAGTATTCGGTGGAACGGGCGTCGTCCTGGCGGCTGGTGGTGAAGCCCACCTGGTTGTTGATGATGATGTGCATGGTGCCGCCGGTGCCGAAGGCACGCGTTTGCGACAGCTGGAAGGTTTCCATCACCACGCCCTGGCCGGCAAAGGCGGCATCGCCGTGGATGATGACCGGCAGCACGGTGTCGCCCACCGGGTCCTTGCGGCGATCCTGGCGCGCGCGTACCGAGCCGATGGCCACCGGCGCCACGATCTCCAGGTGCGAGGGGTTGAAGGCCATGCTGCAATGCACTTCGCCGCCCGGCGTCATGATGTTGGAGGAAAAGCCCTGGTGGTATTTGACGTCGCCCGAGTTGTTGTAGCGGGCGCGGCCTTCGAATTCGTCGAACAATACGGAGGGGTTCTTGCCCAGGGTGTTGACCAGCACGTTGAGGCGGCCGCGGTGCGCCATGCCGATCACGATTTCGCGCGCGCCGTATTCACCGGCACGCTGGATGATGTCGTCGAGCGCGTGGATCAGGCTTTCGCCACCTTCGAGACCGAAGCGCTTGGTGCCTGGATATTTGGCGTCGAGGTGTTTTTCCAGACCTTCGGCGGCGCTGAGGCGTTCGAGCATGTGCAGGCGCGTTTCCGTGGGGAAGCTCGGCTTGCCGCCGATGCCTTCGATGCGCTTCTGGATCCACTGCTTCTCTTCCAGGTTGACGATGTGCATGTACTCGTAACCGATGGAGCTGCAGTAGATGTCTTCCAGCACCGACACCAGTTCCGACAGGCGCAGTGCCTTCTGCGGAATGTAGGAGGCCTCGACGGAATACACCGTGTGCATGTCGGAGGGCGCCAGCTGGTGGAATTCCAGCTCCAGATCGGGCACCGCCTCGCGATGCATCAGGCCAAGCGGATCGAGCTGGGCGTGTTGATGGCCACGCACGCGATAGGAGCTGATCAGCTGCACGATGCTGACCTGCTTGCGTTCATGCTCGTAGCCGCCCGCCGGGCGCGCTTCGCTTACCGCCTGCGCCATCACACCGCGCTTGGGCAGGCCGCGGAAGCGTTCCACGATGTCGGCATGGGACACGTCCACGCCGCCGGCTTCATGGGGCAAGGCCTTGAAATACTGCTGCCATTCGGGGGATACCGAAGCCGGATCACTCATCCAGCTTTCGAACAGCCCTTCCACGTAATCCAGGTTGCCACCGGAAAGATGGCTGGTGTTCAACATCAACTGCCGTATGTTCTCTTGCATCTCAGAATGTCCTTGCACCAGGGGGCGACCCGACGGATTGGGTTCCACCCGGACCAGTAGCGTTTTCCCGATTACTTGAGCTCGTGGCTCAAACCCCTCTTTCCAACAGCATGTTGCGGATATGACCGATGGCCCGGGTCGGGTTGAGCCCCTTGGGACAGACCGCCACGCAGTTCATGATGCCGCGGCAGCGGAACACGCTGAAAGGATCCTGCAGATCGTCGAGGCGCTGCTGCGTGTGGGTGTCGCGGCTATCGGCGAGAAAGCGATAGGCCTGCAGCAGGCCGGCCGGACCGACGAACTTGTCCGGGTTCCACCAGAACGACGGGCAGAAGGTGGAACAGCAGGCGCACAGGATGCACTCATAGAGACCGTCGAGCTTGGCGCGGTCTTCCGGCGATTGCAGACGCTCGATGGCGGGCGGCGGCTCATCGTTCTGCAGGTAGGGCTGGATGCGCTCGTACTGTTTATAGAAGGCGCTCATGTCCACCACCAGATCGCGGATCACCGGCAGGCCGGGCAGCGGACGCAGCACCAGCTTGCCGTTCTTGACCACGCTGGAAACGTGGGTGATGCAGGCTAGGGCGTTGCGGCCGTTGATGTTCATGCCGTCGGAACCGCACACGCCTTCACGGCAGGAGCGGCGGTAGGCGAGCGTGGCGTCCTGGTCTTTCACCAGCTGCAAAACATCCAACACCATCAGATCCTTGCCCGGGGGCAGATCGATCTGGTAATCCTGCATGCGTGGTTGCGTGTCTGTCTCAGGATTGTAGCGATAGATACTGACTAACACGGCAGTGTCCTTCTCCGATGATTAATAGGTTCTGGCTTTGGGTTCAAACGTGGGCACCATCTTCGGAGAGAAGTTGACGGCGCGTTTGCTCAAGCTCTTGGTGGCCGGGGAATACAGCGAGTGGCACAGCCAGTTGACGTCATCGCGTTCCTGGTAGTCGTCACGCGCATGGGCGCCACGGCTTTCCGTGCGCCATTCGGCGGCGATGGCGGTGGCCTCGGCCACTTCGAACAGGTTCTCCAGTTCCAGCGCCTCGATACGGGCGGTGTTGAAGGCCTGGCTCTTGTCTTCCAGATGCACGTTCTGAATGCGTTCGCGCAAGCTGGTCAGTTTCTCGACGCCTTCGCGCATGAATTCGCCGTTGCGGAACACGCCGAAATGATGCTGCATGGTGTTCTGCAGTTCCTTGCGCAGGGCCGGCACGCTCTCGCCGCTGCTGGACGCGTTGAGGCGATTGAGGCGGGCCATGGCGGCTTCGATGTCGGATTCCGACGCTTCGCGCTGCTCCAGCCCCTGGCGCAGCATTTTCTCGATCTGGATGCCGGCGGCGCGGCCGAACACCACGAGGTCGATCAGCGAGTTGCCGCCAAGGCGGTTGGCGCCGTGCACGGATACGCAGGCCACCTCGCCCACCGCGAACAGGCCGTCGATGAGCGTGTCGTTGCCGTTGGCATCCTGCCTGAGCGCCTGTGCGTGAACGTTGGTGGGGATGCCGCCCATCATGTAATGGCAGGTGGGCACCACGGGAATCGGTTCCTTCACCGGATCGACGTGGGCGAAGGTGCGCGAGAGTTCCAGAATGCCCGGCAGTTTTTCGTTCAGCACTTTCTCGCCCAGATGGTCGAGCTTGAGCATCACGTGGTCGCCTTCCGGGCCGCAGCCGCGGCCGGCAATGATTTCCAGCACCATGGCACGCGCCACGACGTCGCGGCTGGCGAGGTCCTTGGCGTTCGGCGCATAGCGTTCCATGAAGCGCTCGCCGTCCTTGTTCAACAGATACCCGCCTTCGCCGCGGCAGCCTTCGGTAACCAACACGCCCGCGCCGGCGATACCGGTGGGATGGAACTGCCACATTTCGATGTCCTGCACCGGGAAGCCGGCGCGCAGCGCCATGCCGATGCCGTCGCCGGTATTGATCAGTGCATTGGTAGTGGAGGCGAAAATGCGCCCCGCGCCGCCGGTGGCGAACACGGTGGCTTTCGATTTGATGTAGACCACCTCGCCGGTTTCGAGGCAGATGGCCACCACGCCCGCCACGGCGCCGTCCTGGTTGCGCACCAGGTCCACCGCGTACCATTCATTGAAGAACACCGTATGGTTCTTGAGGTTGGCCTGATACAGGGTGTGCAGCAGCGCGTGGCCGGTACGGTCCGCCGCGGCGCAGGTGCGCGCCGCCTGGCCGCCCTTGCCGTAGTCGCGCGACTGGCCGCCGAAGGGGCGCTGGTAGATGCGGCCTTCCGGCGTGCGGGAAAACGGCAGGCCCATGTGTTCGAGTTCGAACACGGCCTGCGGGCCTTCGCTGCACAGGTATTCGATGGCGTCCTGGTCG
>DATMFX010000437.1:0-2548 GCA_035555995.1 Hyphomicrobiales bacterium
CAGCGCGGGCTTGAGCATGTTGCCGGCGTCCATGGCGCCCTCGGCCTTGCCGGCGCCGACCATGGTGTGGATTTCGTCGATGAACAGGATCACCGAGCCTTCCTGCTTGCTCAGTTCGTTCAACACGGCTTTGAGGCGTTCCTCGAATTCACCGCGGAACTTGGCGCCGGCGATCAGGGCGCCCATGTCCAGCGCCAGGATGCGTTTGCCCTTGAGCCCTTCGGGCACTTCGCCATTGACGATGCGCTGCGCCAGGCCGTCGACGATGGCGGTCTTGCCCACGCCGGGGTCGCCGATCAGCACCGGGTTGTTCTTGGTGCGGCGCTGCAATACCTGGATGGTACGGCGGATTTCCTCGTCGCGGCCGATCACCGGATCCAGCTTGCCCTGTTCGGCGCGCTCGGTAACGTCCACGGTGAACTTCTGCAGCGCCTGACGCGCATCCTCGGCTTCAGGGCTGTCCACGCTGGCGCCGCCACGCAGCGCGCGCACGGCGTTTTCTAGCGCCGCGGCGCTGACGGAAAAGGAATTGAGCAGCTTGCCCAGGCCGCCTTTGTCCTGCATGGCGGCAAGCAGCACGTTTTCAGTGGAAATGAATTGATCGCCGCCCTTCTGCGCCAGCTTGTCGGCCAGGTTGAGCAGTTTGCCGAGATCGGGGGATACGTTGACCTGGCCGTCGTTGTCCTGCACCACGGGCAGGCTGTCGAGCAATTGATCCAGGCCCTTGCGCAGCGCGGGCACGTCGAAGCCGGTCTGGGTCAGCAGCGGGCGAAGCGAACCGCCCTTCTGGTCCACCAGCGCAATCATCAGGTGCACCGGCTCCAGATAGCCGTGATCGCGGCCCACGGCCAATGACTGCGCATCGGCCAGCGCCTGCTGTAATTTACTGGTCAGTTTGTCCATTCGCATGAATCCGCCACTCCGCATGGTTAGCTACCCAGCTTAAGGTGGGAGCGTAGCGGCAGGATTCAAGTGGAACAGCGGCGGGCTTGATGCCTGTCAACAAATTGGGTTTTTGCAAATGGGGATTGTGGTCCGCATCGACATCGAGAGCCGCCGCCGTCCCTGTTGACCAGCCAGGGTACGCTACAAGCACGTCCGTGTGCGCTCGGTTCCGGGCCATCCCTGGCCCTCCAACGCCCCTGGCTGGTCAACAGGGACGGCAGAGGCTTGCCCGTACTTCAGTGCTCCGCACTAGAATTAAAAAACAAAGCGATACCGTACGTTGCTCACTTCCCGGGGCTCGCGGTAGCCTGGTCGGCATTGTGCCAGTAGAGGTAGATGCGGCGGACGTTGGGGGTGAGCGCGGCGCTGAGCTGGTCGAATTCCTGGTCGGAGGAACGGTTGTGGGCGCGCCAGTCGGTCACGCTGCTGAAGGCGCTGATGGCGGTCAGCAGCTTGTGCAGGCCCTCGCCCGCGGCTTTCCAGCGTTTTTCCGCCAATGCCACGCCGCGCATGTAGCCTTCGCACCAGTCGTCCACGCTCAGCAGCAACTCGCCGTCTTCCTCGTATTCCATGAACAGCGGCTCGAATTCCTCGGGCGCGTCCGCCAGCGTGGCGGCGATGGTGTTGATGTGGCGCTGGATCAGCTGCATGGCGTCATTGAACTGCGCCTCGCTTTCCCATTCCGGTTCGAAATCGCCCCAGATCAGCGGCCACCAGTCGACGTCCTGCGGCGGCAGCGGGCCGCTGATCAAGGCGGTGAAAAAGCCGTCCAGTTCCGCCAGGCTCAGGATGCCTTCGGCTTCCTCGTCCGCGGTCTCCTCTTCCACGCGCTCGTAGAGCAGGCGATCCAGCCAGTCCAGCTCTTCAGGCGTCAGGGGAACAAAGGGTTCGACTACACTCACAGGGCCTCCTCGGGCGACAGGGTCATCATGATCAATGAAGCGAAGCGGCCGGTGCGGCCTTCGCTTCGGTAGGAATACCAGTATTGCGTTTCGCAGCAGGTGCAGCGCGGCTCGCCGTACACCTGCGTCACCCCGGCGCGCACCAGCCGCAGGCGCGCCAGCGCGTAGAGATCCGCCCACCACTTGCCCGGCTGCGCCGCGGGCGCGAATGCCGCTGCCGTGGCGCTGCTCTCTTCCGGCCACATCGCATCCAGAAAAGCCTGACGCACTTCCCCGCCCACCTCGAAATGGCAGGGGCCGATCGCCGGCCCCAGCCAGGCGCCTACCGCGGCTGGGTCGCTGAAATGCGCCGCGGTGCGTTCCAGCACGCCGGCCAGCAAGCCCCGCCAGCCGGCATGCGCCACCGCGATCTCGCGGCCGTTCGCCGCGGCGAACAGCACCGGCAGGCAATCGGCCGTCAGCACGCCGCAGACCAGGTTGGGCCGCGTGCAGTAGAGGGCGTCGGCACGCGGCGCGGGAACGGCCTGTGTGGTGTCCGGCACGTACACTTCCGTGCCGTGCACCTGCTCCAGCCACTGTAGCTGCAAATTGTCCTGTCTGCTCTGCGTATGCAGCGCGGCAAGCAAATCCCCGCGATTACGCGCCACCACATCGGCGGTGTCACCCACGTGCAGGGCCAGGTTCAACCCGGCATAGGGCGC
>DATMFX010000438.1:0-6299 GCA_035555995.1 Hyphomicrobiales bacterium
GCCGCGGCTCTTGGCTTCGATGATGCGGTTTTCGATCTGGTCGCTCATGCCCAGGCCATGACGCCCGCCGATGCGGTTGGCTTCCAGCAACAGTTCCACCGGGCCGGCGAAGGTACGGCCGTTGAGTGCCACCGGCACGCCGCTTTCGAAGCGCACCGTCACTTCCTCGGGCTTCACGTCCACTTCCGGCTTCCAGAACGCCACGCCCATGATGGGGTTGACGATGCGGATGCCGCTCGAGAGGTGTTCCAGGTCCTTGGCTTCATGGGTGGCGCCCAGCATGTTGCTGTCGGTGCTGTAGGCCTTTTCGGCGGCCATCTTGTAGCCGAATCCGGCCTTGTTCATGAACGCCGACATTTCCGCGCGGCCGCCCAGTTCCTCGATGAAATCGCGGTCCAGCCAGGGTTTGTAGATTTTGAGAGAGGGGTTGGTCAACAGGCCATAGCGGTAGAAACGCTCGATGTCGTTGCCCTTGTAGGTGCTGCCGTCGCCCCAGATGTTGACGTCGTCTTCCTGCATCGCCGCCACCAGCATGGTGCCGGTGACCGCACGGCCAAGCGGCGTGGTGTTGAAATAGGTGACGCCCGCGGTGGTGATGTGGAAAGCGCTGCACTGGATCGCGGCGATGCCTTCGTTGGCCAGTTGCGTGCGGCAATCCACCAGGCGCGCCTTTTCCGCGCCATAGGCCAGCGCCTTGCGTGGAATTTCCTCGTAATCGTCCTCGTCGGGCTGGGCCAGGTTGGCGGTGTAGGCAAAGGGCCGCGCGCCTTTCTGCTTCATCCAGTGCAGTGCCGCGCTGGTGTCGAGACCGCCGGAAAACGCGATGCCGACTTTGTCGCCAAGGGGAAGTTTCTCAAGAATGGTGGCCATGGAATCCGTTGTTGCAAGCGTGAGGGTAAACAAGGGTGGCAAGCATAAACAGCCCATCCGGCAACGTCTACCTTGACAGGCGCCGCGGAACCCAGGGCATGGCTATCGAGCAAGGCCGGTTGTTATACTGCCGGCTGCTTTTCGAGCCTTTACCATGCAGATTCTTACCCTTACCCGTCCAGACGATTGGCACATCCATTTCCGCGACGGCGCCGTGCTCGCCGCCACCGTTCCTCCCACCGCCCGCGTATTTCGCCGCGCCATCGCCATGCCCAACCTGGTGCCGCCGGTGACCACCACGGCCCAGGCGCTGGCCTACCGCGAACGATTGCTGGCCCAGGCGCCGCAGGGCAGCGGTTTCGAGCCGCTGATGACGCTGTATCTCACCGACGGCACCAGCGCGGAGGAAATCCGGCGCGCGCAGGCAAGCGGCCATGTGAAGGGCGTGAAGCTCTATCCCGCCGGCGCCACCACCAACTCCGCCAGCGGCGTCACGCGCCTGGAAGCCACGTATCCGGCCCTGGAGGCCATGAGTGAATCAGGGCTGCCGCTCTTGGTGCATGGCGAGGTGACCGATGCCGACATCGACATCTTCGACCGCGAAAAGGTCTTCATCGAGCGCATCCTGGCGCCGCTGTGCGCGCGCTTTCCGCGCCTGAAACTGGTGCTGGAGCATGTGACCACCCGCGATGCCGTGCAGTTCGTGCAACAAGCGCCGGCCAACGTGGCTGCCACGCTGACCCCGCAGCACCTGCTGTACAACCGCAATCATCTGTTGGTGGGCGGCGTGCGCCCGCACCTGTACTGCCTGCCGGTGCTCAAGCGCCGCACGCATCAGGAAGCGCTGCGCGAGGCCGCCGCCAGTGGTTCGCCCAAGTTCTTCCTGGGCACCGATTCGGCGCCGCACGCGCAAAACGCCAAGGAAAGCGCCTGCGGATGCGCCGGCTGCTTTACCGCGCCGGCCGCGCTGGAACTGTACGCCGCCGTGTTCGAGGAACTTGACGCGCTGGACAGACTGGAAGCCTTTGCCAGCTTCCATGGCCCCGATTTCTATGGTCTGCCGCGCAATACCGACAAAGTCACGCTGGTCCGCGAGCCCTGGACCCTGCCCGCCGACTACGGTTATGGGGAACAACGCATCGTGCCGCTGCTGGCGGGCGAAACCATCATCTGGAAGCTGCGCCATGATTGAACAAGAGCAGGCCAACGCTGGCACGACCACCATCGCCGAGCGCTTTCGCGGCTTTCTGCCGGTGGTGGTGGACGTGGAATGCGGCGGTTTCAACGCGCAGACCGATGCCATCCTCGAAATCGCCGCGGTCACGCTGGGTTTCGACGGCGACCAGCTGTGCCGCCGCGACACGCATTTCTATCGCGTGGTGCCCTTTCCCGGCGCCAATCTGGAGGAAGCCGCGCTCAAGTTCACCGGCATCAACCCCTTCCATCCACTGCGCATCGCGCATCCGGAAGGCGAAGTGTTCCGTGATCTTTTCACCAAGCTGCGCGCGGTGATGAAGCAGGAAGGCTGCAAGCGCGCCATCCTGGTAGGCCACAACGCCCACTTCGACCACGGTTTCGTGCGCGCCGCCGCCGAGCGCCACAATCTCAAGCGCAATCCGTTTCATCCGTTTTCCAGCCTGGACACCGCCTCGATCTCGGCGCTGTGCTTCGGGCAGACCGTGCTGGCGCGCGCGGTGGAAGCGGCGGGCCTGCTCTTCGACAACGCTTCCGCCCATTCCGCGCGTTATGACGCCGAAATCACCGCCGATCTCTTCTGCCATATGATCAACCGCTGGCAGCAATTCGGTGGCTGGCCGCCGCCGTTGCCAGCGACGGGCAGTGCGGATGACGAATTGACCGACGACTAGCGGAAGGCGATCGCGGGCGCGGCCACGCTACCGCGCGCAATACCGCCGATCCCGCGTTCAGCAACCTTGCGGCGAGCGCTTTGCCATGGCGACACTCGATTCCCGGCGCGGTGCCCTCGCCTTTTATCTGGCGGTGTTTCTCAATGCCTGGGTGGTCTGCAGCCATCCGCTGCTCATCGCGCATGTCGTGTTCGCGCTGCATACCGGCACCACGCAAGCGGCGCTTGCGGCGCTGCTCGGCGCGCTGATTCTGCTGCCCACCATCGTGCTGCCAGGCCTCGCCGGCCGATGGGCCGACCGCCAGCCCAAACCCTGGGTGCTGCGCCGCTGCGGCTGGCTGCTGTTGGCCACGTGCCTGTGCCTCACGCTGTGTAGCTATCGAGGCTGGTTTGTGGGCGCGTTCGTCCTGATCCCGGTGCTTGCGGCGCAGGCCGCGCTGTTTGCGCCGGCGCAATACGCTTTCATCCGGGAAGCCTTCGGCAAACAACGCCTGAGCGAAGTGAACGGCAGCGTGGCGGCACTGGCCATGGCCGCCGTGCTTGGCGGCGCCTGGCTGCATTTCGCGGCCTATGCCACGCAGGTTCCCGTGGAGGCGACCGATGCCGGCGCCGTGCTGCGCGCCTTTGCGCCCTACACCTGGCTGGCCGTGGCGGGTGCGGCGCTGGAAATCCTGTTGCTTTACCGATTGCCGCAACTCGACGGCACAGCGCCCACGCCACCCATCGAGCGGCACGCCTGGTGGACGCAATGGCGTCAGGGTTTGACGCTGCTGCGGCAGGAGCGCGCACTCGGCATCGGCACTGGTGGCCTGGCGCTGCTCTGGAGCGTGGCCTTGGTACTCGTGGCGGCACTGCCGGGGCAGTTGCGGGAGGAACTTGGCGTGCAAGATGCGATGGCGCGGCAAACCCTGCTGTCCTGCGTCGGGGTTGGCGTGGTGCTTGGCGCGCTCTACGCGGGACGCTTTTCCCGCAACACCCTGGAAACCAGCCTGCTGCCGCTTGGCGCGCTTGGCCTGGCCACCGCGCTTGCGCTACTGCCCGGCGTACAGGCGCCCTGGCTGGCGGCACTGCTGTTGCTGCTGTGTGGCATTGCCGGTGGGCTGTGCAGCGTGCCGCTCCAGGCGCTGGTGCAGTATTTTGCGCGTACGGAGACGCTTGGCGGTACCTTGGCCGCCAGCCGCTGGCTGATGGCGGCGTGCGCCCTGCTGTCTTTGTTGCTGGCCCTGGCGCTGCTGCTGGCGGGCCTGAGCAGCCGCCATCTGCTGCAGGCGCTGGCGCTGCTGAGCTGGATCGGCGCGCTGCTCCTCATCCACCTGTGGCCGCAAAGTCTCACACGGGTGCTGCTTGGGCGCGCGCTGCCACTGCGCTGCCGCATCAAGGTACAGGGCATGGCGCATATTCCCGCGCAGGGCGGCGTGCTGCTGCTCGGCAACCACGTCAGCTGGATCGACTGGGCCATCGTGCAGATCGCCTGCCCGCGGCCCGTGCGCTTCGTGCTGCTGAGTTCGATCTATGAATTGTGGTACCTGAAGTGGTTCTTCAAACGCTTCGGCTGCATTCCGATCGAGGCCGGAGCGGCATCGCGCGGCGCACTCGAGGACGTGGCCGCCGCGCTGACGCGGGGTGAGGTGGCGTGCCTGTTCCCCGAAGGGGTGATCAGCCGCAACGGTCACCTGGCACAGTTCCGCCACGGTTACGAGCGTGCTTGCGCGATGGTGGACGACAGCGTGCTGATCGTGCCGTTCTACCTGCGCGGCCTTGGCGGCATTGCCGATTCCCGCGCCGCGCCGCATCCCCGTCACCGGCGCCAGCGGCCGCGCGAAGTGGTGGTCGATTTTGGCGCGCCGCTGCCGCGCCATACGCCTGCGGACGAACTGAAGCGCAACATCATCGACCTGTCGAACCAGTCCTGGCAGGAATACGCCGACCAGCTGCCGGCCATCGGCGCGCACTGGATCGACGCCTGCAAGCGCCGCGGCAATCCCGTGGTGTTGCGCGATATGCAAGGAACGGCCTTGCGCGCCCGCACCGCGCTCACCGCCAGCCTGCTGCTGGCGCGGCAGATGCAAAGGCATAGCCGGGAACAGCATAGCCGGGACAAGCACAGCCCGGAACAGAACGTAGGCCTGCTGTTGCCGAGCAGCAGCGCCAGCGTGCTGGGCAACTTCGCGCTGTGGACGCTTGGCAAGACCGTGGTCAATCTCAATTTCACCGCGCCAATACCGGCGCAGATTTCGGCGCTGCTGCAGGCCGAGGTCGGCACCGTCTACACCTCGGCGTTGTTTCTGGAACGTCTGGCCAGCCGTGGCGTGGACCTGAGCGCGCTGCGCGAGCATTGCCGTTTCGTCACGCTCGAATCGCTGCGCGGCGGCATTTCCTCTGCCAGGCGGCTAATGATGCTTGTCACCTGCTGGTTGCTGCCGGCAAGCTGGCTCAAGGCCTTGTACCTGCGCAAGGTGGATCCTTTCAGCTGCGCGGCGATCCTGTTTTCCAGCGGCAGCGAGGGCCATCCGAAAGGCGTGCTGCTCAGCCACCGCAACCTGGTGTGCAACGTCAAGCAGTTCACCGAACTGCTGCGCCCGCAGGACGACGACGTAATGCTGGCCAACCTGCCGCCCTTCCATGCCTTTGGCCTGACCGTCACCCACCTGATGCCGCTGATCGAGCGGGTGCCTGTGGTGTGTCATCCCGATCCCACCGATGCCCACGGCGCCGCCCTCGCCATTGCCGAACACCGTGTAACCCTGTTGCTCGGCACCAGCAGCTTTCTGCGCCTGTATATCCGCAATCCCAAAGTGCATCCATTGCTGCTCGACAGTCTGCGGCTGGTGGTCACCGGCGCGGAAAAGCTGCAGGAAGACGTGCGGCGCGAGTTCAAGCTGAAGTTCAACAAGGACGTGCTGGAAGGCTACGGCGCCACCGAAACCGCGCCGGTGGCCAGCACCAACCTGCCCGACCGCATCAATCCCGACAACTGGAAAGTGCAGGTGGGCAACAAGCCGGGTTCGGTGGGGCTGCCGCTGCCCGGCACCAGTTTTCGCATCGTCGATCCGGATACCTACGCGCCGCTGCCTACCGGCGAGTCCGGCATGATCCTGATCAGCGGCGCGCAGGTGATGCACGGCTATCTGAAAAACGAGCAGCAGACCCAGGCGGCGCTCACCGGCCTCGATGGCCTGCGCTGGTACGTTACCGGCGACAAGGGCTATCTGGACGAAGACGGCTTCCTGTTCATCCAGGACCGCTATTCGCGCTTCGCCAAGATCGGCGGCGAGATGGTGGGCATGGGCACGGTGGAAACGGCGCTGAAACACGCGGTGAGTGAGGCCGACTTCGAGGTGGTGGTGGTGAACGTGCCGGACGTGCGCAAGGGCGAAAAGCTGATCGCGCTCGGCAACCGCGCGCTCGACCCCACGCTGCTGCGTGAAAGACTGGCGGCAGAAGGCCTCAATCCACTGACCTTCCCCAGCCACTATTTCACGGTGGCCGCCATTCCCCGGCTTGGTTCGGGCAAGGTGGACTTTGCCGGCGCGCGCGCCCTGGTGTTGGACCTGATCGCGCA
>DATMFX010000439.1:0-2550 GCA_035555995.1 Hyphomicrobiales bacterium
AACGCCGGCAGCAGAACTTTGCCTCCCGATTCTCCGCGGACACCACGCGCCTGAACTGCTATTCCCTGGGCGTGCCGCGCTCGGTGTACTTTCCGGCGCCGTTCCAGATATTCCAGCGCCCGCGCGACCTCAGCCTCATCGGCCAGTTCGGCGCCGTGCGCACGATCAATACCAATGACACCCAGCATCCCGATGGCCCCATCGGCTTCTGGCAGGGCGATTCCCGCGGCCACTGGGACGGCGACACCCTGGTGGTGAACGTGCAGGACTTCAACGCCGACACCTGGCTGGACCGCGCGGGCAACTTTCACAGCGAAGCGCTGCGCGTCACCGAACGCTGGCGCTTTCTGGATGCGAACACCATCGATTACACGGCCACGTTGGAGGATCCGGACGTGTTCACCGCGCCCTGGACGCTGCAGGTGATTCTGTACCGCCATCGCGAGCCGGGTTTCCAGCTGATCGAGAACTACTGCTTCACGCACGAATACGACCCGTACTATCCCTTTCCGCAGGACAGCGCATCAGGACTACAGCCATGAGCATCCATGACACTGCAATTTTTTCGATCCGACAGACGGCCGCGATTCTTCACGACAGACTGCCATTCGTCCTGGGCATTGCCCTCGCCCTGCTTCTGGCGTCGCCGCGCCCGGCCATGGCGCAGATAGGGTTCCAGACCGCCTTCGACGTGGTACCGCAGGGAGAATGGCGCGGGCCACTTCTGCCCGATGGCCAGCCCGACATCCAGGGCCATTGGTCCAACACCATCGGCAACCAGGACAACTTCACCGATCCCCAGGGCGGCATTCCCGGCGACCCCGACGGCGCGGGCGGGGGCGGCGCCGCTGCCATCGGCACCAATACTCCCGACACGCACCGCAGCGAAAGGGCGCCGAGCCGCGTCAGCGATCCCACGGATGGCGAACTGCCCTATCAGCCGTGGGCACGCGCGGTGCAGCAGGAGCTGCTGGCCAATTTTTTCAACCCCACCCATGAGGAATACATCGAGCCTCTCGCGCGCTGCGCGCCCGGCGGGCCAATCAAATCGCTGTTCTGGCACGGCTACGAGATACGGCAGTTTCCCGGCTACATCGTGTTCATCTTCAGTTCCAGCACCCGCATCATCCATCTGAACGACAGCCCGCACCTGCCGGAAAACATCAAGCTGTGGAATGCGGATTCCCGCGGGCACTGGGAAGGCAATACGCTGGTCGTGGACGTGCGCAACGACAATGCCAAGGCGCGGCTGGCGCGCACCGGCGAGTTCTACAGCGATAACGCCCACCTTACCGAACGCTATACCTTTGCCGACGACGGCTATCGCTACACTTACCAGGCAGTGGTGGACGACCCCACCGTGTTCACGCGCCCGTGGACCGTGACGATCCCCGCCGTTCGCTACGACGAAAGCATGGAGAAATGGAGCAGCTGGCACTACGAAGCGTTTCCGGCGAAACACGAGGGATCGCAACTGATCCACGAGGTCTGGGAACGCACCTGCGTCGAAAACAACCAGGGGCACGGCGAACTGGCGCTGCCGGCCGCCCCCTAGCCATTGCGCAATCAACCGGCGGCGGGCTTCACAGACCCGCCGCCTGCGCCCGCCTAACCACAAAACCGCATATCCATAGCAGGATAAGTTGGTAATCAATCGCAGGTGGCGTCTCTAGAATAGCCCCTCGTTCGTGGCCCGTACGCGCGGGCAGCTGTTGATACGAAGAACGAGGTCTTTTCATCCATGTACACCGCGCACAACGCCACCGAACGCCCCGCCCCCACCGTGCTCGAACTCGACAGCAGCCACGTGCAGCCGCTGTCGGTGCGCGCCAAGGCGCTGGTCTTCCATGATCCGGTGTCGCGCGCCATCCTCGACTACATCGAGCGCATCGGGCCAAGCGAGGCCCCGGTGCTGATCAACGGCGAAACCGGCACCGGCAAGGAGCTGGTGGCGCGCCACATCCATTTGCTCAGCGGCCGCAAGGGGCCGTTCCTGGCCGTCAACTGCGGCGCGATCAACGACCAGTTGTCCGAAAGCGAATTGTTCGGCCACGAGGCCGGTTCGTTCACCGGCTCGTCCGGCCGGCGCGAAGGCTGGTTCGAAGCGGCCAACGGCGGCACGCTGTTTCTCGACGAGATCGGCGACCTGCCGCTCAGCCTGCAGGTAAAACTGCTGCGCGTGATCCAGGAACGCGAAGTGGTGCGCGTGGGCTCGCGCAAGGCATTGGCGGTGGACGTGCGCCTGCTGGTGGGCACCAACGTCGATCTGGACCAGGCGGTCAAGGCCGGTCGCTTCCGCCAGGATCTGCTGTACCGCATCAACATCGCCCAGGTGCTGCTGCCGCCGCTGCGGCAGCGCCCCGGTGACATCGAACCGCTGGCGCGGCACTTTCTCGGCGTGTACTGCAAACGCATGCAACTGCCGCTACCGGCGATCAGCCCGATGGCGCTGCGGCTGCTCGAAGCCTACGAGTGGCCCGGCAACATCCGCGAACTGGAGAACGTGGTGCATTTTGCCCTGCTGGTCGCGGGCGACGGCGAGATACGCCC
>DATMFX010000440.1:0-12776 GCA_035555995.1 Hyphomicrobiales bacterium
TGGTCTTCGAGGCCGACAACCTTTTAACCGTGATCCAAAGCCTGCGCGCGGTGAACAGCACCTCGCCGCTGCTGCTGTGTGGCGCGGCTGACAAGGACCGCAAGCACGGCAGCTGGGAGCTATTTGCCAAACTGGCGATGGAACAAGCGTGCCACCTGGTGCGGCCTCTGTTTCGCGGCAAGCAGCCGGCGGAGCTGGCCACGTTTGCCGACATGCTCAAGGTGGGCGTGCTCGATGACGTGCATGACGCGTTTGCGGTGGTGTTTGAGGATCTCGCCGACTGGAAGCACCAGCTCGGTCGCAGCCGCCAGGGCGGCCTCAAGGGCGACACGCGCAACGTGTATCTGGTGCTGGGCAACGATCCGGCTTGGCGCGATGTGCTGAGCCATTGTTCGTTTTCCGACCGCACCCTCAAGACACGCCAGCCGCCGTTCCCCCAAAGCGCGCACGCTGCACTGAACAACGAGTGGAGTGACGACGACACCAACCGAACGGACGTCTGGCTTGCTCAGCATTACGATATTCCCGCGCCGCCCTCGGTGATCAATGCCGCGGTGGACATGGTGGCTCGCGACAACGCGCGGCATCCGGTGCGCGAATACCTCGAACAAGTGGCGAGTGCCTGGGACGGTAGGATGCGGCTCGACGCGTGGCTGAGCGATTATCTGGGCGTGTCGCCCAGCGAGTACGTGCGCCTGGTGGGCGCCAAGTGGTTGGTGGGCGCCGTGGCCCGGGTGATGGAGCTCGGCGCAAAGAACGATACGGTGCTGATCCTCGAGGGGCCGCAAGGTATCGGCAAAAGCACCGCGCTCAAAGTGCTCGGCGGGGAGTGGTACAGCGATACGCAGTTTCCGCTCGGCGAGAAAGACGGGTTCGAGCAGCTCAAGGGCGTGTGGATCTATGAGCTTGCGGAGCTCGACAGCTTCAACAAGGCCGAAGCCACGCGCGCCAAGTCGTTTTTTGCCTCGCAGGTCGACCGCTACCGCAAGGCCTACGGGCGCAGGCCGGAGAGCCATGCACGCCAAAACGTATTTGCGGGCACAACGAACCAGGACGCGTACCTGACGGACCCGACCGGCAACCGGCGATACTGGCCTGTGTACTGTCACGCGATCAACCTTGCGGCACTTGAGCGTGACCGCGATCAGCTATGGGCGGAAGCCTACCTCCGCTACCAGACCGGCGCCGTGTGGCATGTGCTGCCGGCAGAAGGCCACTTGTTCGAAGCCGAACAAGAGCAGCGCTTTGTCACGGATAGCTGGGAGACGCGAGTGGAGCAGTGGTTGGATGATGCCGGCCAGGTGATGTCCGACGCGTTCACCATGGGAGAGATATTCGAAGGCGCGCTTGGTATGGAGCCGGCGCAGCAACGCAAGCCTGAGCAGATGCGGCTGGCATCGATCTTGACACGCATGGGCTGGACGCGAACCAAGGTCCGCACCGGAAAAACCCGCACATTGAAATACCGACGCCCCAGCAAGCTGCAGGCCCAGCAAGTGGCGTCCCAAGCGCCGGAGACACGGTATGAGCATTAACAGGCTGGGCATGATCTGCCTGCGCGGTGTCAACCTGGACGCGGTCGGTGGACGCGCCACAGCGGGCGGCACCAGCTGGGCGGACGTGGCCGGCGCGCTGAGCGGGGTTGACCGCCGTTCGCTTGATCTGGCGTACTATCTGTTCCAGGACGACAAAATGGCAGGCCGCCGACTGAAGGCCGCCGTGGTTGACGTGATGGTGCATGCGAGCGGCTATGAGCTGAGCCTGTACCTGACAGAATTCAACGGCCTTGCCGAGGCCGTCATGCAAGAGTTGTTACGGCCCGAGCCCTGCCGCGTTTGCGGTGGCGGTGAGCCCAATGCCTCGCAATCTCCCCCGCGAGGGGAGCCCCCGGAGGCGCGTCCGCAAGGCGGCAGCAAGCGCTGCTCGCTCTGTAACGGCGCAGGGGTAACGCAGTGGTCCATTCGACGGGTGGCCAGGACGGCCAGCCTTGACGATCGGACATTTCAACGGCGCTGGTCCCACATCCACGGGGCTGGCTACCGGGCCATGTGTTCCTGGCTCGCAGGCCTGAGCAATCACCTGCAGGAACAGTTCTCTACATAAATCCCCTGCCTGGGCAAGACGCCCACGCCCGAGATTTTTTTTAACTGGCAGCCTTGCCAGTGGTTTTCTGCACCCTGAATTTCTGTACTGACGTGCGAGGTCCGGACCTCTATACGGCGCGCGCCGCACATAAGCTTTTGATTTATCGGCCTGGTCCACACGGTCCCGACCTGGGCCACCAGCGGGGAGATGGCCGCACGCGGTGTTGGAGCGTGGCGTTGAACTGCACTTTCATTGCCATTCTTTATTTTGTTGAAGTGTTGGAAATAGGTGTGGACCGTCAGGACCGTAGGGACCACCCCAGTGGAATCAAGGCTTTTCGCGGTCCACACCTCGGGAAACTGGTCCCATCGATGGGACCATTGCGAATTATTCTTATTTGATCGATCCAAAAATCGGGAGTTTTTTTGCAGCAAACCCCTTGATTCTCTTGCCCTGCGCAGTTTGGCCCCTAAAATTTCTAGTGTGCAAGAAGCCCGCCCGATGCAAATCCGGCGGGCTTTTTAATGGGCGGAGCCCAGCCGCACGATGCGATGTTTCCCCTTATGGCGCCCGGTTCCAGTTTGGTCCGGGCCTTTTTTTTTGGAGAACCGGGATGGGCGAGTACGCCGCCGAGATAGTGGCCGTGGTGCTGTTCCTGATCGGCCAGGCCATCTTCATGATCTACAACTGGGGAAGGCAGACGGCGAGCGTCGAAAGCCTGGCGCGAACGGTGAGCGAGTTCACCGCCGACAGCCGGCGCCGGTTCGCCGCGCAGGACACGATCCTGCAAGGGCACACCGAGCAGCTCAACCGGCACAACGGGCGTATCGGCACGCTCGAGGGCCGCCTGTTGGCCGCCAAGGGGGGCGCATGATCGGCGGTCGCGATATCAACCAAAGCATCGCGTTCAACGCTCTGATCCAGCAGGCCTGCGAGCAGCACCTGCCGGGCCTGGACTGGCGCGTGCTGAAGGCGCAGCTCTATGCGGAGAGCCGACTGATTCCCCGAGCGGCGTCACCAGCTGGTGCGCAGGGCATAGCGCAGTTCATGCCAGCCACTTGGGCGGAGATCGCGCCGCAGCTCGGCTTCGGGGAGCGCACGCCGTGGGAGCCGGAAGCGGCAATACCGTGCGCCGCGTTCTACATGGCGCGGCTCTGGCGCGAGTGGACAGCTCCCAGACCAGTGATCGATCGCTATCTGCTGGCCCTGGCGAGCTACAACGCGGGCCTAGGCAGCGTGCTGAAGGCGCAAGAGACTCGCGGCAATCCAGCCCTGTATGCGGACATCATCAAGGGTCTGCCAACAGTCACCGGTGCGCGGGCAACCGAAACCATTACCTACGTGCGCCGCATCATGCAGTTCTATGCGGAGCAGGTGCTGGGCTTCCAATGATCACATTCAATGCCATCGCGCAGGCGGCGCGGCTGTGCGTCGCCCTATACGCCAAGCTCGAAGAGCGCCGCGACCTGCCCACCAACGGCGGCCTGGGTGCGCTTGGTGTGGACGAGCTGCTGATCGTGCTGGACAGGCCTACGGATGGCGAGGCGTTCCTGTGCGTCGATCACACGCAGCAGCTGGTGACCTGCGTGGTGCGCGGCAGCGAACGGCCACTGAGCGATACCGGCGGGTGGCGCGACTGGATCAACAATTTCCGCAGCTGCAAGGTGCCATTCTACGGCGGCCTATCAGCCCACGCCGGGTATGCCGCTGCCGCAAGAGCGCTGGCAGAACAACTGCTGCAGCTGCTCGGCGTGTTTCCGGACTACCGCGTGCGCATTACCGGGCATTCGCTGGGTGGCTCGGTGGCGCTGCTGCTGGCGATCGCCATGGCCTGGCTGCAACCGACGCCGCGATTTCGGCAGCAGCTGGAGCTGATCACGTTCGGGCAGCGCAAGGTGGCGAGCCGCCGCGACCTGTTGATGACGGTGCAATGCCAGTACGCGCGCGTGCAGAACGGCGGCGATGTGGCTTGCAGAACACCGCTTTGGTTCGGCTACGGCCACTACGGACGCCACGTGTATTACCCGCACGACAAAAGCGAGCAAGGCCTGTGGTGGATCAATCCGTCGCGCTGGGCGCAGTTCGTGGACCAGATTCCGACCGTGTTCGAAGACGTACTCGATCACAGCATCAAACGCTATTCCCATCGCGCCGACCTGGCGCTTATCAAGGAGGCACTCCATGACGAAGCCGTTTCCGATGACGCAACACGCGGGCAGCATCAAGCTGGCCGGCCTCTGCCTGGTACTGAGTCTGCCGGCGGTGCTGGTGGGTTGCCAGGGCCTGGGTAACCAGCTGCAGGATGGTTACCAGGTGGGTGATGCCACCCGCGCCGCCGTGCAGGACCTGTCGGCGCTTTGCGACCCCGCGCACCCCGAAGCCCGCCGCACCGCCCGCGCCGCGTACTTCCTCGCCACCGGCCAGCCGTTCCCGATACCGGTGTGCGACGTCTACAACGGGGTCGCGCAATGAGCCGGCAGACCCATCATGTCGGGCGTGCGGTAGCGGCGCTGGCTGTAGCGAGCTGCGCAGCCCAAGCCGGGTGCCACCCCGCACTGGCGGACAGCTACGTGGACGCGGTGTGCTGCGAGGTCACCGCCGCCACCAGCCGAGCGAGGGCAGTCGAAGCGGCGCTGCAGGCGCCGAATGGGGCCCCCGTTGCGGACGGGCCGACACCGCCGGCAGCGAGCCGGACCGGGCGCGGGTCCTTCCTGGGCCGAGGCTGAGATACGGGCGCTAGACACGCGGAATTTGCCTAGTTTTTTGACCGCATGGGGGGTTGTAACTGTGATCCCGCCAGCCATCACCCGCTCACCACCATGACCACGATCAACCTCAACTCCGCGCCGACGCAAACGCTGTTCGCCCAGCTCGTCGGGTGCAGCCAACAGGCGATTGCCGAGCGCGTAAAAGCCGGACAGCTCGCCGTCGGCGGCACGCTCGGGAGCTGGCTGCAGGCCTATTGCGACCAGCTCCGCAAAGAAGCTGCGGGCCGCGCCGGCGACGCACAGAACTCACTCACCCACGCACGCATCGAGGAGGCACGGGAGAACACTGCGGAAAAACGACAGCGACGACTCAAGGACGCCGGCGATCTGTTGCTCAAGGGCGACGTAAAAATGATGGTGGTGCCACTGGCCCAGGCCATGCATGCGGCCGTCAACCAAGCCGAAGACGAGATCCGCGAGCTTGTGGCTGTCAAGCGCAACATCACCCTCGACGACGATGAGCTCCACGAACCCCTACGACTTGCCCTCGGACGGGTTGCGGATCATGCGCGAAAGCTGCGCGACTCTCTGGGACTCGATGATCCAGGAGCTGGAGCCGAAACCGATACCTCCGACAGCAGAGTGGGCTGAGGACGAATACCGGCTGCCCGCCGAGAGCGGCGACACGCACGGCAACTATCGACTGAACTACGTGCCGTATATGCACGGCATTTTCGCGGCGCTCGACGACCCCAACGTACGTGAAGTCGTCGTGATGAAAGCAGCGCAAATCGGGTGGACGTTCGCGCTGCTGGCGTGGCTGTTTAGGGCTATACGGTTCACCGCGTGCACCATCGTTGGCATGTTTCCGAAAGAGGCGGCGGCCAAGCAATTCAACGATGAAAAGCTGGTGCCTGCCGTGCGTGCCACGCCGGCAATCGACGACCTGATCGACACCACCAGCTCTCGCAAGTCCACGAACACCGCACTGTTCAAGTCGCTCCCCAACGGCTTCCTAAAGCTGGTTGGCTCGAAATCGATCAGCAGCGTGAAATCCACGCCGGCCCGCATCGTGTTTGTTGAGGAGCCAGACGACGCTACGGACGACCTAGCAAAGCAGGGCAACGCCATCAAGCTCCTGTGGGAGCGCACCAAGCGCATCCCCAACAGCAAGCGGATCATGGGCGGCACCCCGTCGGTCAAGGGGCTCTCGAAAGTCGAGGATCACATCAAACGATCCGACAAGCGGGTGCTGCCAATCGAGTGCCACGACTGCGGCGAGCGCCATGTGCTCGACTGGGCGAACGTGTCTTGGCAGGACGCCGAGGATGGACGCGAACACGAAGTGTACGGTAAGGCGCTGCCTGAAACGGCCGTCTACGCGTGCCCGAACTGCGGCAGCGTCTGGGACGACTACCAGCGCCGCCAAAACATCCGGAACACGGTGCAGGAAGCGCTGGAGGTCGGCGATCCGCTATGCGGCTGGACGCCCACCGCGCAGTACTCCGGCATCGTCGGGTTCATGGAGCTAAGCGAACTCTATTCCTGCCTGCCAGGTGCCGGACTCGAGGACCTCGTGCGCGACCATCTCAGCGCGGAATATGAGGCGGCGCACGGCGATGAGACGGAGCGGATCGTATTTGACAATTCGAAATTGGCGCGGCCATACGAGTACCAGGACGACCAGGCCAGCCGCGACGAACTGAAGGAGCTGGCCCTCGATTACCCGGAGCAGTTATGTCCTGCAGGCGGCCTGCTGATGACTGTCGGCATCGACGTACAGCACAACCGCATCGCGGTGATCAAGCGCGCGTGGGGCCGTGGCGAAGAGTCCTGGGGCCTGCTCTGGGTAGAGATCTACGCCAAGACCGCCACGACGGACAAGTCCGACCAGGTGTGGACGGACCTGGAGAACTTGACGTTTGCCGCCGTGGAGCACGCCTCCGGCACCAGCATCTATCCGTCGGCGGTGAGCATCGACAGCTCGGACGGCCAGACGAACGACGCGGTGTATTCATGGGTGCGGCGGATGAACAAGGCACACCCTGAAGTGCTGGTCATGGCGATCAAGGGATCGAGCGCGCAAACGGATCCGGAGATCTTCGCCACACCACCAAGAAAGAGCATCGATCACCACAACCCGGACAAGCAAACCAAGGCCGACCGCTGGGGACTCAAGCCCTACATCGTTGGCACCGGCAAGGCGAAGGACTGGCTTGCGGCGCACATGAAACTCTCTGGCGTTGGGCCCGGACGATTCCACCAGTCCAAGCACGTGCGCGAAGACTACTGGGATCAGGTCACGGGCGAAGTGAAAGCGCCGCACCGAACCCTCAAAAACAAAAAGGTTTGGCAGCGCAAAAGCGGCTGCGCGGTGGAGGCCTGGGACTGCGAGGTGTACGCGCTACACGCCGCACGTGCCCGACGCATCCACCTGAAGTCGGCCGCCGACTGGGATGCGCTGGAGCAGAAGTTGCTGCAAGCCGACCTTTTCAGCGTGGCCGTCCAGGCGCCGAAGCCGGCTGCCGCTGCGCCCGCGAAAGACACCAGCGCCGTGCAGCAGCAGCTCGCAGACCTGGCACGCCGCTTCGGCAACGGCAGCTGATTACTGGAGACAGCAATGGCGACACAACAGCAGCTGCAGGAGGCTGAGGCCGCGCTGCACAAACTGATCACCGGCAAGCAGGTTGTCAGCGTAACGATCGATGGGGTGCAGACCCAGTACACGCCCGCACAGGTGCCGGTGCTGCGCGCGTACGTCAACGAGCTCCGCGCCGAACTCGGCGTGGGCGTGACCAACCGATGTCGGCCGGCGAGGGTCGTGGGATGATGAACAAAGCAGTCAGGCTCCTCGATGCCAGCGGCATGCCGCTTACGTCGGGCTATTCTGGAGCCGGTGACGGATTCGGGGGCCAGCTCCGCAACTGGTCGCCGCCGCCACGCTCGGCCGACGCGGCGCTGCTGCCCGGGTTGGCGCGTGGCAATGCTCGCGCTGACGACCTGGTGCGCAACCACGGCGTGGCCCAGGGCGGTGTGCAGCTGCACGTTGACAACATCGTCGGCCACCTGTTTCGTCTGTCGGCCAAACCGCGGTGGCAGCGCCTGGGCATCAGCGAGGACGATGCGCGCAGCATCGCGCGAGACATTGAACTGTTGTGGACCGAGCTGGTCGAGGACCCCAGCGGTCTTTGGCTGGACGCCGAGCGCAAACGCACGTTCACGATGTTCGTGCGCGAGGCTGTGGCCACGCATGTAACGCGCGGCGAAGTCATGGCGAGCGCGGAATGGATCGAAGACCGTCCACCGGATGCGCTGCGGACCGGCATCAAGACGGTCAACACACACCGCGTATCCAACCCGAACGGTCAACAAGACACCGCCGACATTCGCGGCGGCATTCGGTGCGATCGTTACGGTGCCGCGCGAAGCTACTTTGTGCGCAACACCGAGAGTACTGGACTGTTTGGTTCAGGATTTGGCGACACCTGGATCGAGGTGCCACGTGAAACATCGTGGGGCCGACAGCAGTTCTTGCATGTGTTCGAGCCAACCGAGGATGGGCAGACACGTGGCGCCAATCGTTTCCTTGCGATTCTGGAACAGTGCCACATGCTGGGCAAGCTGCAGAATACCAAGCTGCAGAACGCGATCGTCAACGCCATGTACGCGGCCACGATCGAAACGGAGCTGGGCGGTGACCTGGCGCTGGAAATCATCGGTGCCGAGGGCGGCATGGAAAAGCTGGCCTCCTACATGGGCCTGCTCGCAAACATGAACGAGGGGATGGATGTACGCCTGAACGGCGTCCGCATTCCGCACCTGGTGCCCGGCGAGAAACTGAACCTGCTTACGCCCAGCAATGCCGACAACGGCTTTGCCGAGCTCGAGGCCAGTTTCTTGCGGTACATGGCGTCTGGCCTGGGCCTGAGCGTCGAGCAGTTGGCGCGCGACTACAGCAAGACCAACTATAGCAGTGCGCGCGCCTCGCTGATGGAAACGTGGCGCTACTTCATGGGCCGCCGCAAAGTCATCGCGGCGCGGTACGCCAGCATGATCTATGCGCTGGTGCTCGAAGAGCTGTTCGATCGCCGACTGATCGCGCCGCCGCGCGGCGCCCGGGGTTTCTACGAAGCGAAGGCGGCCTGGTGCAACGCGGAGTGGATCGGCACCGGGCGTATCGCAATCGATGGCCTGAAGGAAGTCAAGGAGGCGGTCCTGCGCATCGAGTCCGGCTTGAGCACGTACGAAAAAGAGCTGGCCGTGATGGGCGAGGACTATCAAGAAGTGTTCGCTCAACAGGTGCGGGAAATCCAGGAGCGCAGCGAAAAAGGCCTGCCGCCACCAAGCTGGATGCGCACGCAAGCCCTGGCCCCCGACGAAGAACAGGCCGAGACGGCTTAACGCGAGGAACCTATGCAAAGACTTGGACTCCCCCACATTGCCAGCCGCGTCCTGAATACGCCGCTGCTGCTCGAGCCAGCCTACGCGGCCACGTTTTTCAGTGCGCTGGCCAAGCGCCTCGGCATCGTCCAGCTCCTCGGCGCCGACGGCGAGATCGACGTAGGCAAGAAGCTGCAGATCGCCGCTGAGGCATTCCAGACCGCCGGCGCCGAACGCAAGTACCGCCCCTACACCGTGCAGCAGGGTGTAGCTGTACTGCCGGTCACCGGTACCCTGGTCCACCGATACGGCTACTTGCAGCCATATAGCGGGATGACCGGTTACGACGGCATTGTGGCGCGGCACAAAGCAGCGTGCGATGACCCGGAAGTAAAAGGCGTGCTGCTGGACTTCGACACACCGGGCGGCGAGGTGTCCGGGTGTTTTGATGCCACGCGGCAGCTCGCCCGCATCGCTGCCGACAGCGGCAAACCGCTCTGGGCCGTCTGCAACGAAATGCATTGTTCCGCCGGCATGGCCCTGGCCAGCGCCGCAGAACGGCGCCTGATCACACAAACCGCAATGGCTGGCTCTGTCGGCGTTGTCATGGCGCACGCGTCATGGCAGGGCGCGCTTGAGGAAGCCGGCATCATCGTAACGCTGATCCACTCCGGTGCACGCAAGGTCGATGGGAATCCGTACGAGAACCTCGACGAGGGCGTGATGCAGCGATTCCAAGCCGAGACTGACGGGCTGCGCCAGGACTTCGCCGCCCTGGTGTCCGAGCTAATAGGAATGGATCTGCAAGCGGTGCTGGACACGGAAGCGGCCGTCTATCGCGGCCAGGCGGCGATAGATATCGGATTCGCTCACGAGCTCGTCAACGGCAACGAGGCTGTGGCGATATTCGCGGAGCACCTGCGCAGCAACAACACTATGACTACCGGAGGCAACACTACTATGACCGAACCGACTACGGGCGGCATTACCGCCGCGCTTGACACCACTGCATCCGAGGGCGAACTCGCCACGGTGAGAAGCGAGGCCAGCAAAGCCGAACGCGCGCGCGTGCAGGCAATCCTTGGCAGCGACGAAGCAAAAGGCAAAGGCAAGCTGGCCGAGCATCTGGCATTCCAGACCAGCATGACGGCGGACGAAGCGAAGGCGATGCTGAGCATGGCTGCGGAGGAAGCAAGCGCCAACGCGCTGAGCCCGCTGAGCCAGGCCATGCAGCAGGCCGGAACGCCCGGCGTTACCGCAAACCAACAGGGCGATCCGGCGAGCCCGCAGACCAAGGCGGCCAGCATCCTGGCCTCGTACAACAAGGCCACCGGCGCCGGCAAGTAAGAGGGCGCGCCGCCGGCGGAAGCACGGCGCACTCGTAACCACTGCAGCAATCAACCCATACACCCAAGGGAGCCACCACCATGCCACCTCTTGCATCATCCAGCACAGCGTCTGACAGCAACGATCCGTTCGTGCTGGGCGGCCCTGTGCGCACCGACACCGGCAAGCTCATCACCGGCCAGAACCTGGCGGCCTATACGGCCGTTGGCCGCATCACCGCCAGCGGCAAGCTGACCAAGGCGCTGGACACAGCCGATGACGGCAGCCAAACCATCATTGGTTTTACCTGCCACGCAGTGAACGCCACCAGCGCAGACAAGGATTGCCCGTACTACTGCGCCGGCAAGTTCAACTCGGAGTTAGCGGTGATCGATGACAGCTACACCGCCACCGAGCTGAAGGCCGAGCTCGACCGCACCGGCCTGCAGCTCGAAACGCCGCTGTAGCAACTCAGTTCAACCAGGACCGCGGTCCTGGACTACCCCACCAACAACTCTATCCAGGAGTCAGTTATGTCGTACGACACAACCACGCTGCTGGGCGTAATCCAGGGATTGCGGCCGCAGAACACTTTTCTCATCGACCTCCTGTGCCCGGCGGCAGTTACGTTCGGAACCAAGGAAATTGATTTCGACAAACTCACCGATGAGTACAAGCTGGCACCATTTGTCAGTCCGGTAGTTGCGGGCAAGGCCAATGTCAAGGCCGGCGCGCTACTCCAAAAATTCTCGCCGGCGTACGTCAAGCCGAAAGACGTGATCGACCCGGAACGCGTGCTCAAACGTCTGCCAGGTGAAGGCATCGGCGGAACGCTGACACCAGCGCAACGTGCCGACGCAATCCGTGCCGACATCATCGACGACCAACGCAAGCGCATCCGCCGGCGCGAAGAGTGGATGTTGGCCCAGCTGCTGCGCACAGGCAAGGTCGTGGTGGCGGGCGAGAACTACCCCTCAGTGGAGGTCGACTTTGGGCGTACCGGCACCCTCACCAAAACGCTGAGCAGCGATGCGCGCTGGAGCGAGTCCGCCTCTACACCGAATGATGACCTCGAGGCGTGGATGGGGCTGGTGGATGCCCCCACGACACACATCATCATGGGCCGCGGGGCGTACCGCAAGTACATCAATCACGCCTCAACGGAGAAGCTCATCAACACACAGCTGGGCTCTGACACCAAACTGGACATGGCGCCAGCACAGATGTTCGCCAGCTACAAAGGACGGCTGGGCAGCGCTGGTCCGGAGATCTGGACGTACAGCGGTTGGTATCACGACGACACCGGCGCCAAGACGCTCTACATCGCGGACAACCAGGTCGTCCTGGTTTCGACCGGAGCGGCCGGGGTGCGTGCCTACGGCGCTATCCTGGACGGCGCGAGCGGTTACGCCGAGGCCGAGCTGTTCCCGAAAAACTGGACCGAGAACGATCCGCCGGTCGAGTACATCATGACTCAAAGCGCACCGCTGCCGGTGATTCCGCTGATCAACAGCACGCTTTGCGCCAACGTCTATACCCTGTAGCCAGGCGTATAGCCGGCCAGAACCGAGAAAGGGCTCGTCGATAGCGGGCGAGCCCCTTCTTTTTTGGAGATCAGACATGACGAAGAAAGCCGCTTCCCAGACGAACAATGGGCCGACTGACGCCGCAGAAACGCAGCCTGCCGATACCACCATCGCGCCGACTGACGCCGCAGAAACAACGGCATCGCAGAACGATGAAGATGAGACAGCACCGCCGCCACCGCCCGCCGGTGTCCAGCGCTTCCGCTTCCTGCAGAGCGTTGAGGATCAGGTGGATGGCGTGCGCACCGTGTATGACCCGGATGCCCCGCCGTGCGTACTGAGCATCGCTCAACAAAAACTCTTCACCGGACTGATAGCGCCGGTTGACGACGATTAAGGCACACCATGACTCTGCGGGACGAACATATCCGTGCAGCGCGCGATGCGCTCGAGCTCGCGGGCGAGCTGGTGAGCTATACCGACACCGGCAAAGCCGCGCGCGACATCCAGGCACGGCTGGCCATTGGCGTGATGAAGCTCGACGAACAGACGTTTCCGCAGCGCATCACCGCATTGCGGGTGATCAGCGACGACGTGGCGCCGCTCTCGAAGGCTGCACGATTCACGCGTGCAAATGGGCAGGCATACGTGCTCAAGGAGATCATCAGCGACGACGGCATCACAATCTTGGCTGAAGTCGGCAAAGTGGCGGGAACGTAACATGATTGACTTCGACCTGCGGAACATCGAC
>DATMFX010000441.1:0-2815 GCA_035555995.1 Hyphomicrobiales bacterium
CGTACAGGGAATTGATTTCGCCGAACCCCAGCACGCTGCCGAGCGTGAACAGCACCGGGCGGTCCGCCGGATAATGGCGCTGTTCACTGTCGAGCCAGTGCTTGAGTCCGGCTTTGTTGAGGAGCCCCGTGAGCGAATCGCGCAGTTCCAGCGAACGGCTCAGTGCGGCGGCCTGCTCCAGATTGCGCAGCGAGGCCTGGATGCGCTCGCGGTGCACCGCGTGGAACAGCTTGTGCATGCGCCACATCAGCCAGGCGTAGAGCAGCGACAGCAGCATCAGCGCCGGACGCGGCAGGGTGCTCAAGGCGATGCCTAGCGTCATCAACGCGGCAAGCGGCAGGAAGGAGATGAGAAAGTAGCGTTCCGAGGTGCCGAGCAGAAAGGTCAGTACCGCCATGGTGCCCATGTTCACCATCAGCGCCAGCCACACGCCGGTGGCGCTGCCCCACAGCGCGTTGAGCAGCGGCAGGCCGCCCCAGATGATCCCGAGTGCGACGAAATACACCTGATGCCGGGGCTGGATATCCTTGAACGCGACGTCGGGGTGCGCGCGGCCGTAATTGAGATAGACCAGCAGGCCATGCGTCAGCGCCGCCAGCGCCCAGGTTCCCAGGATGAGCGGCGGCAGGGACTGGCGCAGGATGCTGCAGATCAGCAGCACCGCCACCGGTACCGCCCACAGCACGCCGGTGCTGGAGGCGAGCAATTGCCGATACAGCGCGCCACGCAAATCCGAGGCGACGCCGCTGGCAGCAGGGGGAGGAGCAGGATCGGAGTCGGAAGGTGGCGTGTTCATGGCGACGCACGGTTGCGCGAAGTCGCCATGGAAAAGGAGTTTGCGGCCAGAATCAAGAGGCACAAGAACAATATCGGCCAGCTGCCCCAGCGCGCGAACGGCGTCAGGCCGCTGAACAGGCGCACTTCGCCCTCCAGCGTGACGGCTTCGAACTGCGGCGTTCTGGCATAGATGCGGCCGCGTTCGTCCACCAGCGCCGAAATGCCGTTGTTGGTGGCGCGCACCATATAGCGGCCCAGTTCGCGGGCGCGCATGGCGGCCATCTGCAGATGCTGGTGCGGCCCCCAGGAGGCGCCGAACCAGGTGTCGTTGCTTACGGTGAGCAACAGGTCGGCATCTCTGCCATAGCGGCGCACGAAGTCCGGGTACACCACTTCGTAGCAGATGAAGGGCGCGATGCGGTAGCCGTCGGCATACAGTGGTTCCTGCGCCGCCGGCCCCGGCGTGAGCGAGGACATGGGCAGGGCAAACAGCTGCAACAGCGACGCCAGCGTATCGCGCAGCGGCACGTATTCGCCGAACGGTACCAGCTTCTGCTTGTGCCACACGCCTTCGCCCTGGCCGAACACCGCCAGGCTGTTGTGGATGGCGTTGCCTTCCTCGAAAAAGATGCCGCTGATCAGCGCGGTGTTGCTGGCCCTGGCCTGGGTTTGCAACTGTTCCACCAGGGCGGGCACGCGCTGGTAGACCAATGGAATGGCGGTTTCCGGCCACACCACCAGGTCGTTATGCCATAGGGGAAAGCTGAACTCGGCGTAGCGGTCCAGGCTTTCCTGCAGATGATCGTCGCTGAACTTCAGGCTTTGCTCGATGTTGCCCTGCACCAGGCCCACGCGCAGCGGGTCACCGTCACGGGGCGTGGTCCAGGCCAGCGGCGTGCTGGCGGCGGCAAGCAGCCACAGCCCAACCAGGCCTGCTGCCAGGCGGCTGCGCAGTGCATGACGCAGCGAATGGGCCTCATAGGCGCGCCACGCCAGTTCGCCAAGCGCGGCACCGCTCAGCGCCACGAAGAAGGACAAACCCAGCACGCCGAACAAGGGCGCGATGCCGGAAAACACCGTGTCCACGTGCGCATAACCCAGGTAGAGCCAGGGAAAGCCGGTGAAGAGCCAGCCGCGCAATGCTTCGCCAAGCACCCAGGCGGCGGCGAAACCCGGCAGGCGCCAGGCGGGTGCGCTCAGCCAGCGGCGGTATGCCCAGGTGCTCAGCGCCAGCACCGCCGCAAGCAGCAGCACGAAGCCGGCCGTGATGATGCCGGCAAGGGGCGGGGGCGCATTGCCGAAATCGTGGATGCTGACATATACCCAGGACGTGCCTACGCCAAAGGCGCCAAGCCCGTACCACAGCCCAAGCCGCGCGGCCTGGCGTGGCGTGCTGTCGCGCAGCAGCAGGTAGCACCAAGCCACGCTGACGAATTCGAGCGGCCACCAGGTGAGCGGGCTGAAGGCGAGCGGCAGCAGTGCCCCGGCGCCGAGGGCCTGCAGGGACGCCGAGCGGTAAAGTCGCGGAAGGCCGGGCATGGGGCTCCTGTGCCGGGGCGGCGGATCAGGGTTCGGCGGCGTTGGCCTGGGCGGTGGATACGTGCAGCAGGCGAATCTGGCGGTTGTCGGCGTTGAGCACCCGGAACACGTAGGGGCCGATGTGGATCGATTCCTCGCGCTGCGGGATGCGACCGAACTGGCTCAGCACCAGGCCGCCGATGGTGTCGAACTCGTCTTCCGAAAAATCGCTCTCGAAGAATTCGTTGAATTCGTCGATCGGGGTGAGCGCCTTGACGGTGAAGTTGTCCGCATCGAGCGCCCGGATGAAGATTTCGTCGTCGATGTCGTGTTCGTCCTCGATGTCGCCCACGATCTGCTCCAGCACGTCCTCGATGGTGCAGAGGCCGGCCAGGTCGCCGTATTCGTCGATTACCACCGCCATGTGATTGCGGGTTTCGCGGAATTCCTTGAGCAGCACGTTGAGCCGTTTCGATTCCGGCACGAAGATCGCGGGACGCAGCACGTCCTTGATGTCGAA
>DATMFX010000442.1:0-15062 GCA_035555995.1 Hyphomicrobiales bacterium
TCACGCGCGATGAAATGCGCGCTTTGCGTCGGCACGGCGTCCCGGTCCGTGAGTCCATGGACAGCGGCGTTAATCAGGCGCTGCAGAACATCGCGCGGCAACTGCAGGCGCCCCAGCCGCTGACTCTGATCGTCATGACGCCGGACGGCCAGGAGCTGAAGCGCGAAGTGTTCGCCGATATCAAGAAGCGCAGCCGCAACGGTGAGCTGGTGGTCTATGCGCAAGGAGTCGGGGCATGAGCATGACGCTGGCGCAATACCTCAAAAAATTCCCAAGCGGCGAACGCTTTGTGCTGGCCACTATCGATCCCGATGGCACCCCCATCCGCCTGGCGGACGCGCCCTATGTCAGCGAGCCTACAGACACGCCGGCGAATGCGTTGTTCGCGCCGGTGATCGACACACTGCCCCGGCTGGCTCGCACGGTGCGCGGTAAGTGGGGCGGTGGTGCCACGGGGTCCTGGGGGCCGCTGGTGCTCGCCACATCGCGTGTCGGCGAGGTTGACCTGGCCACCACCGCGCTCAAAGGCAAGCGCATCGTGCTGCAGCTTGCAGGCCCCGCCGGCACGGTGCCGCTGAGCGGCGCCGAGACGATCCTGACGGGCTACATTCGCGGGCGTTCGGGCACGCTCGATGGCGCATTCTCGCTTGAGCTCAAGGACCGATCGCTGCTGCTCGACTCCACGGCAGTACTCAATCGTTTCGACGCCAGCGCGATGGGCGTGAATTTCCCCGAAGCCAATGACGGCAAGCCGATCCCACTGGCCTTGGGATTGCTCCGGAATGTTGAGTCGCCGGTCATTGACACCACCGATCATACCCGGCTGGTGAGCGATCCGGCGCGCGGCCAGATCAATGATGTACTCCATGTCTACAACAACGGCAGGGCCGTTGGGTTTACCAAAGATCTCGCAAACAACACCTATACCCCAACGGTCGTGCCGGTTGACGGCGAGGTTGTCACCGCCGACATCGAAGGCGTGAAGGATGCCAGCGGCAGTTTTGTGTCGAGCCACACCGACATGATGACCTGGCTGCTCTCCGAGATCGGGGGTTTGAGTGGCGCGGAGATCGACATCGGCGGGCTCCCAAGCGATGCCGCTGGCCTGCTCATCAACACCGAGACCACCCTCACTCAAGTGCTCGATCAGCTCGCACAGAGTGTGCTGGCGGTCTGGCATTTCACGCGCGGCGACGTGTTTCGCTGCCGCTTGATCCAGGCGCCCAGCGCCGGCGGGCGGACGTTCGGCGAGCAGCTCCAGCTTGGCGAAGTGAGCTGGGGCGACGACGAGGAAGTGTTCTATTCGATCCCGTATCGATATGCCCGCAACTGGACGGTGCTGGACAAGCTCGGCGCGGTTGCAACGGTCGACGATGAGATCTGGTTCCGCTCGGCCGGCAGCGAATCTGCAGTAACCGACAACACCATCCTGACCAACTACATCGACGCCAGAACGGCGCCGATGATCGAAACGCTGTTCGCAAACAAGGCCCCAGCCGAGGCGGTGGCTACCCGCGGCTTGGCGCTTTACGGGACGCTGCGCCGCAACGCCAAGCTGACCCCTCCGTTCACCAGTCCGGCGCTGTCGCTGCTCGACAGCATCGCGCTGACGGGCGCCGAGCACCTGAACGGTGACAGCCTCGTGGTCACGCTCAACGAGGATTTTGGCGCCGAAACGCCGCTGGTAGAGATGGAGGTGTGGCGATGAGCGCGCAGGATCATGTGCTGTTCTTGTTCAACAACCTCTGCCTGGCTGATGGCGTCGGCGTCAGCGCATCGAGCGAGGCCTCGGCCGATCTTGAGGCCGAGAACCTGCTCACACCAAACCGCTGGGAGATCTGGCGCGGCGAGGCTTCGGAGACCGAGGTCACGATCGACATCACGCTGGCCGAGGGTAGCGAGGTGGCCGTGGGTATCGCCGCGCTAGTGGACAGCAATCTTAGCAGCAACGGCACCATCCGACTGCAATCCTGGAGCGACAGTATCGAGGGATCGACACCCGGCGCCGACGTCACGGTCAATGCGCTCGAAGCGCTGTCCGGATACGGCATGGGCGGATTCGGCACCGGCGGGTACGGCGGCGGTGCGACCAAGGAGACTCTCGGCCTAGTGCGGCCGATCAGCTTCATTCCGCTCGGGGATTTTTACATGGACCGCTACTGGCGGTTCACGCTCAGGGACGAGTCTCTCGACTATTTGCAGGCGGCCATCCCCTACCTTGGCGACTTCTTCCAGCCGAGTAGCAACTACAGCTGGGGCGCGGCGCGCGAACTTGAATACCGAACGAAACGCCGCGAATCACGTGGCGGCCAAAAGTTCGGTCGCCGACGCGCGCCACGCATGGTCCTCACCGGCGAGCTGCTCGACATGGAAACGCCGGAGGCTGATCTGCTGTGGCTGCAACATTTGCGCGGTGAGAACAGCACGCCATTCATCTGCTGCTTCAAACCGGACCAAGGCATGGGTCAGTTACTCACCGCCATCTACGGCGTGTTCGACGGTGCAAAAATCGCTGACGAATACGCCAACCACCACAACACCACCATCCGCATCATCGAGGAACTATAACTATGGCGCTCGTTCCGGACAGGGTCAGGAAGTACACCGCAAAGCTGGGTATCGCGATCTACAAATACGCGATGCCGCTCTGGCATGAGGCGGTCGACGCTGCGATTGATGCGTTCGACGACATCGTCGGGGCCGTACGTGATGAGGTCACTAACGCCAGGGGCGGCCACGCCACGTTGCTGGCGAGAGAGATGGCGCAGGACAACGCGCTGCAGCTCGCCGCCACCGACCTGCAGGGGAAGATCACAACTGAGGCCGCGACACGCAGCGGCGCCGACACGGCGCTGAACACACGCGTCGCCGTGCTCGAGGCCGGGCATCCGGGCCACGACGCATTCGTTCTCAACCCTCGAAACGTCACCGGCCAGTTGACCGTGCCAGCGGGCCATAACGCCTCGTCCGTCGGCCCCATCGAGATTGCCGAAGGAGCCGAGATCAATATCGACGATAACGCAACTTGGAGCATTGTATGAGCGAACTGAGAGTCAGAAACATTTATGGCAAAGACGGCCAGCCGGTGGCATTCCCGACCGGTATCCGGGTCGGCGGCCCGGCCGGCGGGCCTAACGCCATCGCCCCTATGGGCGGCCCCGGCGCCGGCCTGGGCGTATGCCCCGGCCCGCTGCCATTGGGGCTGGAGGCGCTCTACGGTCACAACGACCCGATGAGCGACACGTTCGGCAACTACCAATTCAGCGATGGCAGTGTGATGTGCTGGATACCGGCTTTCTTCTACAAGTTCGGCACCGGCGCAAATGGGCTTCCCGTCAACACGGTAGACATCAAAGACTTCAGCGAATTCACCGGCGTCGCCGCGGCCAACGCCGCGGGCTATGCACTGCATCGAGCATTCTACGACGGTGGAGCTATCCAGCCGGGCGTGTTCATCGATAAGTACCACACCAGCAACAATGCCGGCATCGCGTCGAGCCTCAGAAACGGCGACCCGCTGTCCAGCTCCAGCGGTCACAACCCATTCTCAGGACTAAATGGGGCGCCCGCAAATAACCTTGCCGGCGCCATCGCTGCAACGAAAACACGAGGCGCCAACTTTTTCCCCGCGTCTGTGTTCATCTTCAAAGCGTTGGCTATGCTGTCTTTGGGGCACGGGCTTGCGAGCTCGGCACCGACGTACTGCGCTTGGTGGCATCCGGCATACCCCTTTCCGAAGGGGTGCAACAACAGCGCGCTCGGCGACACGAACGACCCGGATCTGCTATTCGTTTCCGACGGTTTCGAAAATTGCTGCAAAACTGGCTCGGCTAACCTGTTCGCCCGTACGACGCACAACGGTCAGAACAGCGGCGTGGCGGACGTCAACGGTTGCATTTGGGACGTAGCCCCTGGCCTCACTATGGACAACGCGGATCCGGCCGTGGGGCACTTCTACGTACTGAAAACTTCAGCGCGCATGCGCGACATCACGGGTGGCAACTCCGCCGCAACAGACTTGTGGGGCTCGGCCGGCCTGGCGGCACTTTACGATGATCTCGGGTTGATGAGTGACTTCACGAGCTACGCGCTGAACTTCTCCGACCGCTATACGCCGATGGGTAGTGCATCGAAAGTGTTTAGCGAAGCCGTAAGCGGTCTGCCTTGGCAGATGACGGGTGCTGGCATTCCTCTGGTTTCCGGTGGGTCCAACCGCTTCGGCAGTGACGGTCTTGGCGACTATTCCACTAACGACATGATCCCGCGATGCGGCGGCACCTGGAACAACGGCGGCGGCGCCGGTGTCTGGGCGCTGTATTTCATCAACTCGCGGTCGACGTCGGACGCCGGCGTCGGCGTTCGCGCGGCCTTGTATCTCTGACCGCCCGAGCGATAGCGATGGGCATACATAGCGAGGCCAAGCTGGATCGGAAATTCGTGGAGTTTGCGAAGCTGCTGAATATCTATCTGCAGCACTTCCCGAGGCACGAAAAGTACGGGCTGTGTCAGAACATCCGGCAGGCAGCCTACGGCATGTATGAGCTCATCGTCGAAGCGCAGAAGCGCTATCACAAGAAAACGACGCTCACGAACCTGGATATCCGGCACGAGCAGCTGCGCATGCTGATTCGGCTCGCACACGAGCTCGGATACTTTGGGTTCAAAGGTGGTGCAGCTGATGAGCGCCCGGAGCAACTAGGGATGAAACGATACTTGGCGATATCACGCCAGATCGACGAATTGGGGCGGATGGTTGGCGGTTGGATCGCGGCCGACTGCTCCGATAAAAGGGAGTCGTCTTAACATGATCCCGCTATGCGGCGGCAACTGGAACAACGGCGGCAGCGCCGGTGTCTGGGCGCTGAATTTCAACAACTCGCGGTCGACGTCGAACAACAACGTCGGCGTTCGCGCGGACTCGGCTACACCTCACGCTTTTCACAAGGATGGTGGTGCCAAGGGAGGCGGCTTCCTGCGGGCTCTGCTCGCGAAATCGGAAGACATGTTCCATTCTAGTAGCGCAGTGATGTGTCGAGCGTCTGGGCCATGAAAAGATACGGATATTTGTATGAGCGGGCGTTCAGCAAGGAGAACTTGTTGGAAGCCTATCTCGATGCCAGGGAAGACAAGCGGGACACGCGAGCCGTCCTCAATTTCGAGCGGCGGCTCGCGTTTAATTTGGGCCTGCTCTACGAGGAGCTTTGGGGCGAGCGGTACACGCCGCGCCCGCCCTATGAATTTGTGGTGTATGAGCCCAAGAGGCGCGTCATTCGCGCGCCAGCATTCCGTGATCACGTTGCCCAGCACGCGATCTATCGCGTGATCTACCCGATATTCAATAGCACGTTTATTGACCAATCGTTTGCGTGTCGCAAGGGGATGGGTACGCATCGCGCGGCCGACTATGCGCAGCAAGCCCTGAAGCGATCGCCACCAGATTCGTGTGTGCTCAAAATGGACGTGCGTAAATTCTTCGCCAGCATCGATCGGCAGGTGCTCTTAAAGCAGCTGTCGCGGCGCATCAAAGATGCGCGTTTGCTGGACCTCATCATGACCTACGCAGAGGGAGGCGACGGCGGCGGCACAGCCGGCCTGCCGATTGGAGCACTTCTCAGCCAACTAGATTCGCTGATCAACCTGAACCCGCTTGATCATTACATCAAGCGCGAGCTCAAGGTGAAGATCTACTGTCGATACATGGACGACTTCATTGTGTTCGGCCTGCCGCGAAAGGACTGCGAGGACCTGCAGGTCGAGATCGAGGGCTTCCTGCAGAGCCAGCTTAACCTGCAACTCTCGAAGTGGAGCATCACCACCATTCCACGCGGCTTGAATTTTGTCGGCTACCGCACGTGGGCGAGCCGCAGGTTCATCCGCAAACACTCCATGTACAAATTTCGACGCGCATTGAAGCGCGGCGACATCGATGCCGTGGTGTCGATCCTTGGCCACGCACGGAACACCCATACTCACAAACGCCTCGTTAAGGAAGCACAGGAGCATTGCCATGCCAACAATCTACAGCTACCAAAAGTTTATCGACCAACAGCGCACCATCGAGCTCAAGTTACCGCAGCTGTCGGATGAGCCGATCGGTACAGAGCTGGCCACGATCGGTGAGTGGACGTACGTCAGCATTCCCGATGGATACAACCTGCCGGAGCAGCCCGACGAGATCGCCCTCAGCGTAGGCGAGGTCGAGCTCACTCCGCAGCTGCGCGTATCGATCCTCGATGCCAGTCCGCACTGTCGACTGATCAACCAGCGCATGATCGAAAAGATCCGCAGCGCTTACACGCTGGACGACGAGATGTACTTTGCCCGCATCGGTGTCGGCGCCGCGAACGGCCTGTACGAACCAACTGAGGACGAGATGCAAGAGATGACGGTGTTCGGCCAGTTTGTCGAATCCGTCCGGCAGTGGGGCCGCGACCAACGGACGGCACTCGGACTCTAACACGCCATGGCGTGACCAGGTTCGCCTGGTCGCGCCGCCTCTCTTCAAGGACTGATCATGACCGCTCAACCGCTTTTCCCCTGGATCGGCGGCAAGCGAAAACTTGCCGGCTCGATCATCCCGCTTTTTCCCGATCACCAATGCTACGTCGAGCCATTCTGTGGTGCCGGCGGCATGTTTTTCAGCAAGCCGGAGTCGCCTTCGGAAGTGCTTAATGACATCAACCACGACGTGTTCAATTTGTTCCGTGTCGTGAAGCACCACTTCGAAGCACTCTACCTCGAGTTCAAATGGGCGCTTTCCAGCAGAGAGTATTTCCAGACTCTGCAGCGCACACCACCCGATACGCTGACCGACATCCAGCGTGCCGCCAGGTTCTTGTATCTACAAAAGCTCGCATTCGGCGGCAAAGTAAAAGGCCAGACGTTCGGCGCGTCCACCACGTCGCGGCCGAAGTTTAACCTGCTCACCCTCGAGCATGATCTGCAGGAGGTGCATTTCAGGTTGTCGGCCGTGACGCTCGAGCGAAAGCCGTGGGCGGAGATTGTTGAAGCGTATGACCGACCGCACACGTTGTTTTATTGCGATCCTCCATATTGGGATGTCGAAGGCTACGGCGTTGAATTTCCGATCGAGCAGTACATCGAGATGGCCACCCTGGCGACCACTATCCAGGGCCGCATGATCATCAGCATCAACGGACACCCTAAAATGCGCGAGGTATTCCGTGCGCTGCCATGCCGGGAATTCGAGTACAGCTACACGGTGGCCGCCGGCGACCAGCGGACCGATTGCGTGGAACTGGTGTTCGGTAATTGGGAGGGCGGCAAGGCTCCCAGGCCGAGGGAGATCCAAGCAGGTTTGTTCGGATAGAGCGCACTCGCGTGGCCGTCGGCACCCGAGTATTATCGAGCCGAATACAAGGAGGCCATTGTGACCGGATTGATACCGCAATCATTTATCGAGGATCTGCTCGGCCGGGTCGACCTGGTCGAGATCATCGGCCGCGAGGTTACACTCAAGCGTGCCGGCAAAAATCTCTCTGCGCGATGTCCGTTTCATGACGAGCGCACACCCTCGTTCACCGTCAACCCGGCCAGACAGTTCTACAACTGCTTTGGTTGTGGCGCCAGCGGCGATGCGATCAAGTGGGTGATGGCGCGCGAGCGATTGGATTTCCCGGCGGCCGTTGAGCGCCTGGCGCGAACTGTCGGCATGGAAGTGCCGCGGCCGCAGGACCAGCGCACAGATCCCGCCGCGGTCAAGCGAGAGCTTAGCGCCCTCGGCATGCTCGAGCGTGCAGCAGAACACTATGCAGAGCAGCTGCGCGATCACATCCACGCAGACCGAGCGCAGGGCTACCTGGCCGCGTGCGGACTGTCGGACACCACCCTGCGCGAATTCGGAGTTGGTTACGCACCGCCAGGCGGGCGGAATCTCAATAACATCGGGCGGCCGGAGATCCTCGAGCAGGCCGGCCTGGCGATCAATGCTGGCACCGCGCGTTACCGTGAGCGGTTCATCGACGACGTGGTTGTGCCTGTCCGAGACCAGCGCGGCCGCGTTGCTGGGTTCTGCGGCCGGCACCTCGGCGACGAAACACATGATCCAGTGATGACACCCGACTCCCACATATTCCGGAAAGGCGAACTGCTGTTTGGGTTGTTCGAGGCCCGGTCCAGGGTACGTGATCTCAAGCGGCTGATCATCGTCGAGAGCTACCTCGACGTGCTCGCACTGGTGCAGGCCGGCATTCGGAGCGCGGTGGCGCCCCTGGGCGGCGCCACCAGCAGCGCACACCTGCGGCAAGCATTCCGCTATGTCGACGACGTTGTGCTGTGTTTTCGTCCGGGCCAGATCGGCAGGGAGTCGGCGCGCCGCGCCCTCCTGCAGGCGGCCCCGGCGATGGAAGACGGCCGCAGTATTCGAATTGCATTCCTGCCGACCGAGGATAGCGTCGGTGAGATCGTCCGGGCCGGCGGTGCGGCCGCCATGAATGACTGCATCCAGCACAGCGCCAGGCTGAGCGATTACTGCATCGCGCACTGGCAGGTCGCGGCGGGGCCGGTCGATGCGACAGGCCGCGGCAACCGCCTGTGCGCACTGGCAGCGCCCACGCTGCGCCTGTTCCCCGACGGCCTTTATAGGCGCCTGCTCACCAGCCGCCTAGCCGAAATTGCCGGCGTGCCGCTTGTGGACATCGAGCGCCAGGCGCGCGGCGAGCACGCCGCCGGCGCTATCCCGCCTCCAGAGGCGGCTCGCGCCGCATGGACGCAGGCACCCGGGGTGGTGTTCGGCGCCGAAGCCCGGCTGATCAGGCTGCTGCTGGCTCTCCCGGAAGCGGTCGTGGCGATCAACGACGAGGATCTGCCGGCAGACGGCACGAGCGAGCACGTCGACGCGCTGAGGATTGTGGTACGTCTGGCCCGACAGCACGGCGCCGATGGCCCTGCAGCGCTGCTGGCGCGCTTGTGTGCCACGCGGGCCGGCCAACGCGTCGCCCGAATTGCAGCGGAGCTACCGGCGCCGGCGGGAGGCGTCGATCCCTGCATGCTTGCGGCAGCGGAGGTTGAGCAAATGAGGCGGCAGCGAGATTCAGGCGGAGATCTACAGGCCGCGTTAAGCGCCCTGGCCGCCCGACGGCGAGTCGGTCAGGGCGCTTAACGCGCTATATGACTTCTCCGCCGTGCCAAGGCTCTTCCCACGGCACGATATCGATTTCAAACAGCGCATACCCGTGTTTCCGCGCTGCCTCGGCCGTTGCGGCCTGAGCTTCGGGCGGGGCAAAGACATGACCAAGCGTCAAGCTTGGGCACACTTTCACGCCGGCAGGAAGCGTTTCCGCTGTAAATGAGGCGCCGACGTCCCATCCCGTGCACGGATACATGCTGATTTCCCCGCCGGGGTCGCCCAAAAAACCCTGACCCCACATAAGACCATCCCTCCACAACGTGACAGCGTAAGACGTGATCATGCCGCGAGGCCTATCCATGCTCGGCCAACGCCGCCTGCAGCGCCGTCACAATAAATTTGTTGACCGAGACCGACTCCCGGACCGCCTGAGCCTTGATCGCAGCCAGCAGCGACACAGGGACGCGCAGGGAGAGCGTGGCATACGCCTCTTTTTGTATTTTGCAATACAAATTACAAAATATTTTCAGTCATAGATACAAACCCGCTCTGAAGCCCTTGCGCTTGCGGGAGTTCGAGAAAGTGAGAGAAAACTGGGGCTCATACTCGCTTTCGTCGCGGCCCCCCAGGCCCATTTGCGCATCATCCACTCCCTCGGGGAGGTCCGGTTCGACTATGCCGGCGCAAAACATAATCACCGCGGCGCGGGCAGAACCAAGCGATAGTCCTGGCACGGAATAAACGACCACGCCTTGCCGGATGTAGTCCACCCGCCACGAGAGCAGCCCCCAGGCCGAATCGGCCTCGGCCGGTCTGCCCATCACTGCAGACTCATCGTCGAGCAGACTCATCGTCGACGCTGGTACGCGGTCAGTCGGGCGAGCGCCCAAGCAAAACTCAACAAAATTACGCCAGCCCATGCAATCCTCCTCTCCGCCAACTGCAATACCAACCGTCTGATACTTCGCGAGTTATCTCGTCCAGTCAAGCACTTAAGTTTTTCTACCCTGGAGACTGGGGGTGTGGTGGTCGTGGGTTCAAATCCCGCCACTCCGACCAATACGACAACGCCCTGCTATGCAGGGCGTTTTTGTTTGTGCCAGGTAAAAGCCGAAGCGCCGCTCTCACTGCTCCGCCGTCGCACGACAGTAGTGACGGATCCGATATGCCAACAGGCAGACAGTATTTTTTCGGAAAAACTTCACATCCGGGACTAAACTGTTGGGACTTTCCCACGCAACGGCACGGACGCCAACGATGCATAAAGCACCTCTTCCTGGGCATCAATTTCAGGATCACAGCTACCGGCTATTGTTCAGTCATCCCGACATGATCATGGACCTGTTGCGTGGCTACGTTCAGCAGCCTTGGGTCGAGCACCTGGATTTGTCCAGCTTGGAACCCATGGATGGCCGCTACATCACCGATGACCTGCGCACGCGAGAAGACGATTTGATCTGGCGGGTGAAATGGGCAGACGGCGAACGCTGGCTTTATGTCTATCTGCTGCTGGAATTCCAATCCACGCCGGATGCGTTCATGGCGCTGCGGGTGTTCACCTACCTGGGATTGCTCTACCAGGACCTGGTCAAGGCAGGGCAGTTTACGCCCGAAGGCACCCTGCCGCCGGTACTGCCGGTGGTGCTCTACAACGGGGAGCGTCCCTGGCGTGCCAGCACCGATATCGGTGAGTTGGGTGCCACGATTCCCGGAGGTCTGAATGCCTATCGCCCGCAATTGCGCTATCTATATGGTGGACGAAAGCCGTTATGCCGACGACCCGTTGCCCGGCACCCGCAACCTGGTGGCGGCGCTGTTTGGGCTGGAGAACAGTCGCAGCCCCGCAGACATGCGCCGCGTGCTCGTCCGTCTGATCGACTGGTTGGGAGAGCCTCGACAGACAGCGCTGCGCCGCCACTTTGTGGTGTGGTTGAAGCGGGTACTGTTACCCTCGCGAATGGATGGTTTACACTTCAGTCAAGTCAACGACTTGCAGGAGATCGACAGCATGCTGGCCGAACGTGTGAAGGATTGGACAAAAGACTGGGTAGAGCGGGGCATTGAGCAAGGCCGCGTAGCAGGCGAACTCGCCGTTTTGACCCGCCAGCTTACCCGCCGTTTCGGTCCACTGGACGAAGCCACCATGCAGCGCCTGCAACAGGCTAGCAGCGCGAATCTGGAGTGCTGGGCCGACAGTATTCTAGACGCCCGTACCTTGGAAGAAGTCTTTATCAGGCGCTGATTTCCAGCGTTCTTTGTCCCCGATTCGTCCTGCAACGCTTTCTCCGCTGCTGAGCCCGTAGTTACCGGCCCATTACCCCCCCACCTGCGTAACCTTCAAAAATTTTCACCCCATGACAATTGTCAATGTGGCTGAATGATTTCGGTAGTGATAATCGTTCCCATCATGGCGACAGGTGCGGGCTGGGCTCGTGCTGGATTCGCTGTTTATTCGTAATGCTCGGATAAGAGGTGGGCGCACGTGAGAGATCAGGGTACCGATAAGGCGATGAACCAAAAATTTGGTATTGGATCGCTGGCGACGATGAGGCCCCCCCCTAAAATCAAGCGTTTAGACGCTTTAACATGCCTATTCCATGTCTTCGGCCTTCTGTTCTTACCAATTGGCACTGCCTATGCGCAAGCTTCCTATATCCATTCCTTTACAGCCGACCCAGTAGTTATCAGGCCGGGGGAAACTTCGACGCTGAGTTGGGATAGAGACTATTTCACCTGCAACGGCCTTTATCTGGTCAAGGGCGGCCTTTATACCTTGGTGGGCGGTCAGGTCGGCTTTCAAGGGAGCTTGGCGGTTACGCCTCCCGATGAAGGAATCAATACTTACCAGATGCTGTGCGGTAGCGAAAAACCGACCATCTCTGTAACGGTCGATCCCAATTTTGTTGGTGAGGCTGTCAAGATCAATACCTTCACTGTGTCTCCGGCGAGTATCTCGGTTGGGGAAACAGCCAGGCTCGATTGGGATGTTGAAAACGCATCTAGTTGTATTGCGTCAAGTGCATGGAATGGCGATAAAAACCCAGCAGCGGGAACCGAATTCATCGAACCCGATACTGCCGGCGGCAAAACCTATACGCTTACCTGTACCGATGGCACCAGTCAAAGTGTAGAAAGTGTCACGTTGGTGGTAAATGAGCCGCCGACGGCACCGCCACCAACCTTTACCACGTCACTAGCAGTTAGCCCTGCGGCCATCACGGTGGGACAAAGTGCTACCTTGAGTTGGATGGCAGAAAATGCTACTTCCTGCATAGCTTCCGGTGCCTGGTCGGGCAGCAAGTCGGCAAGTGGGTCGGAAATCGTTACCTCCGCGACCGAAGGCAATCACACCTACGCCCTGACGTGCAGTGGAGAGGGCTCTGATGCTGTTTCCAGTACCACGCTTACGGTCAGTGCCAAACCGGTTAAGAGTATCACCGGCTTGGTTACTGAAATCAGGCTCGCAGGTTCAGGTGCCTATGAGCCACATAGTGATTTCACGATTGGCAAGAGTTTTTCTATCTTTTCAGCGTTGTCTGGATTCGGTGCAACCGAGCGCTGTTTTGTCGCGTCTTATCCGGTGGGCGAACAACCGGCTTCTTGGCGCTATGTGGGGGTGGTAATAAGCCTCAATGGCAAAAGAATTAGTGTGGATACCGCATCCATGCCAGGAAACTATATGTTTGAGCTGGCCTGTGGAGGTACCTCCACCGCGGCCCCCGACCTGGAAAATGGCGACCGCAAAGCGGTGCCTGTCACTTTCCATTCCCCTGTTGGTATTGGCAGCTTTGCTACAGATGCCGCCACGGTGTTGCCCAATGGTAGCTACACCTTGAGCTGGGAAACGGGTGGTGCCGTTAGTTGTATGCTGGACGGAGATGCTGTAGCCGTAAACGGCACCCAGAGTTTTACACTGGAAGACACCGAAAAAACGCACACGTTAACTTGCTTGGGAAGCGGTGTGTCCGACCTCACTTCTCTGGACAGACAAACCAAAACGTTGACCATCAAACGACGAGAGAGCGATTTAACGGAAGCCCCTAGCGGCAAATGGTTTGGTCAGTACACCTTCATCATGTCGCAGTACGATAGCGAGAGTTTTGCGATGGTCGGCCTGGCGGACAGACTGCCAGGCAATTGGACGAACGCGCGCTACAAGGTCATGGGCTGGAACCATGCGCCGGCCTACTGGATGTGGGATTTCGATGCATTGGCCGAAACTGGCACAGGTAAAATTTATTTGGGCGGAAGTCAGTTGCTGGCACTGGGCGCCATCCGACCGGATTACCGTCTGTTCTCGCCCTCTCGTTCCCAACGGGCCGGGCAGATGATGCCGGACACCGATCCACCACTGGCCGATCATATCGGCACCTTCACGGCACGGGGCGATGGCACCTACGACGTACGCTTCAATCTGCAAATCTTCCTGGCAATAGCCGGTTATCCGTATGTGGAACTGGCGAACATCATGAGCCTGAAGGTGCAGGACGGCGGGCTGATCATCCGGCACGAGGACGGCGATGCGGATGGGCGCAATGCACTTGCATTCAACAGACCGGTAGATCCAACGGTGCCTGCACTCGATGGTGTGCCTGGCGTGATCGTGGATGGTCTCTTTCCTGCTCGAGTCGGCCCTATTTTTGAGTCGCCGGTTCCCTTGGTGAGGGTGGACATGGATGCCAGTTGCAGCGGCGATGGCATTCCCGATGCAGTCAAGCAACAGTTGGGGTTGGATCCATGCTTGGCTGACAACGATGGTGACGGTATTTCCGATGTGGAAGAGCTTGGCGAAAACTGGGCTCTACCCAAGCGCACAGCACGGGATCCGCTATACGATGACTTCATCTACGACGTGTTCAAGCCTACCGAGTTCATCGGCAAACCCGACTTTGCCGGATTGATTGCCTTGGGCAACCTTGAGAAGGTTGTGCTTTATTACAATGAACCAGGCATTGGCCGTTACCAAAACGGCGTTAACCCTATCTTCCATGAAGCGATTCCCGAAGATTGGTTTGGGCGTGCGCGCCCCTTCTTCTCCTATACGGAAGATGGGAGCAAGCATTTGCCGATACAGCACCCGACAACTGGCGCTGCCATGAATTACGATTTGGGCATGCTGGTGTTCAATCACCACTCAACGACCAGTTCCGACAAAATACGCATGTATTTTGCCAATGGTGTTCCCGATGGGTTGGTGTTATTCCGGCTGGCCGAATATTTCGGTAACGGGAACTACCAAGCTCAATATTTCGCAAGAAGCGCAAACTACGCAGTTATTCCGTATCAACAAATCGATGCGCATACAATTGAATTCGATAACCCTCGAACTGATAGCAAAGATATTGGTACGCATGTCTATATGGCGCTGGGCCATACCGAAACCGACCGAGTGGTTGCTTCCTTCGACCCTAATGAGCCGGGTTACCAGGCCATCCTGCAGAAAGCGCGAGATCGGGATGAAGTTACAGAGCCGGAGCTGCCCGTCCAGATCACCAGCTTTGTACCTGCCACTACTTCCGTCACTTTGGGCGGCAGCGTTCAATTGCTGTGGCAATCGGAAAACGCCACTAGTTGCGCATTGAAACAGGAAACGCAGTTGCTCAATCCGGCGCTTGCCGCATTGGGCAGCTATGAGGTCACACCCGATACTATCGGCACCCATACCTACGAGCTGACTTGCGCCGGTGCCGGTGATCCCGCCACCGCCACCACGTCCGTCGTGGTACAGGAAGTCAGCGCTCCAGTCGATCCCAATACCATCACCGGCGTCTGGACCGGCAATTTCAGCCTCACCATGCGCGTTGCGGATGTCGGCACCGTGCTGGGCGACAGCCATAACAACTTCTGGACCTGGAACTTCGACGAAGGCTGGGCGGAGCTGGATCAGGGTATGTTGAGCGTAGGCTTCCCATTCCACGTGCAGGACGTGGGCAATGCCAGTGCAAGTCACGACCATGCCTACTTCACCCACAAC